>CAZGIX010000004.1:0-61398 GCA_964525785.1 uncultured Anaerolineaceae bacterium | reverse complement strand
TCCTCATTTGTCGAGTGTTGGATGAGGATAAGCCAAGTTCCTCGTTTTTGTCTAGTGGAATTTAGATGCGTTCACCCTACACCGGCGGGCCGTTTAACTTGCCAATGCAAGCTGAGCGCGCTATAATCAACTTTTGTGGTTTCTCAAGGCAAGTATTTGGATTTGTAGAGGTAATCGCATGCCTATCTATACCTACCGGTGTGAAAATTGCGGTGTGCAGTTTGAACGCCAGCAACATTTTACTGATCCGCCGTTGACACGCTGTCCGGAGTGCAACAAGAAGGCGCTGCGGAAAGTTTATCTGCCAGTTGGAATTGTATTTAAGGGCTCGGGCTTCTATTCGACCGATCATCGCTCCCCATCTGGAGCAAGCCGGACTACCGCCAAAGACAAGGCGCCTGAGGAAAAGAAGGAAGCTGAAACGAGCTCCAGCAACACAACTACTGGGAACCAGTCCAAGCAGGACAGTGAATGACCGAAGCACGTGAACGGGGGTCGACCTAAAACACAATTTGTATGGTTGTATAAAATGAGACGCCCAGGTGACAGGCGTCTCTCTTAGCATTTATCTATAGAACCTATGGAGGATTGACATGGACAACGAAGCACTACTTAACCAAGTTAAATCAGATGGCATTAAATTCATCGCTTTACAATTTACTGATGTCACCGGCGTAGTAAAGAGCGTCGATATTCCCGTCGCCCGCCTGGCAGGCGCCCTGGAGGACGGTGTGTGGTTCGATGGCTCGTCGGTGGAGGGTTTCGCTCGCATCCAGGAGAGCGATATGCGCCTGGTGATCGACCCAGACACTTATGCAGTACTCCCCTGGACACCGCCAGAGCTGCGGCGGGCGCGTGTCTTTTGCGATATTTATCAGCCAGATGGAGCGCCGTTCACAGGTGATCCGCGTGGTACGCTCAAGCGAATTTTGCAGCAGATCGAAAAACGCAGGTGGACCTTTAACGTCGGTCCGGAGCCGGAATTCTTCCTGTTCCGGCACAATGGCCCAGATATGATCCACCCTGTGCCGCATGATGTTGGCAGCTACTTCGATTTCTCCGCCAACGATGAGGCCGTCCGGGTACGTACCGAGCTAATGGCGGCTTTATCCAGTATGGGGCTGGAAGTTGAGATGGGCCACCACGAGGTGGCTTTAGGACAACACGAGATCGATTTTCGTTTCGCGGATGCACTACGCGCAGCTGATAACATCCTGACCCTCAAGTATACGGTCAAGGCTATCGCTGCCCAGCATGGTCTGATCGCTTCTTTCATGCCCAAACCGATCTTCGGCATCAATGGTTCCGGGATGCATTGTCACCAGTCGCTGTTCGACTATCAAGGCAACAACCTGTTCTTCGAAGAGAGCGAGGAATTTCACCTATCACCTATTGCTTATGGGTTTATCGGTGGTCAGCTGGCGCATGCCCGCGCTATGGCTGCGATTGTTGCGCCAACTGTAAACTCCTATAAACGTCTGGTGCCTGGCTACGAGGCCCCGGTATATATCGGTTGGGCGCAGATCAACCGCTCGGCGTTGATCCGCATTCCGCGCTTCACACCTGGAAGAGAGAAATCCATGCGCGCCGAGCTGCGCTTCCCTGACCCATCTGCAAATCCCTACCTGGCGTTGTCCGTTATGCTGGCGGCAGCTCTGGATGGTATCGAGAATAACACTGCCTGCCCGACGCCGTTGAACAATGTCAACGTATACCATCTTACAGCCGAGGAACGCGCCGAAATGGGCATCGCTGAGCTGCCTGGCTCCCTGGCAGAAGCCCTTCGGGAGCTTGAGAAAGACACTTTCCTGCAGGAGACTCTCGGTCCGATCACCTATGAGGCCTTCTTACGCGCCAAATGGGCGGAGGTGGAAGAATCCCGTATGCGTGTTACGGACTGGGAAGTTGAGCGTTATCTAGAAGTGGCTTAGTAGAAACCGATCTGGCAAACTCCACAGTTAGACGGTTCACCAGGTTGGGATTCCCGATATGGGGCTGGTGACCGCTTCCTGGTATTGCGTGTCCAGTGGCGTTTGGCAGACACTGGACCAAGTGCTGGAATGAATCTGGGTTGAGCGTGAGATCATGCTCACCCCAGATCACCAGCACGGGGATATTGATCACCCCCAGTGAGCCAGATAAGTCGGGGAAATCCCTGGTGATGTAGAGAAAGTGCGGAGAAGCGCGCTTGTAGTCATTGGCGATTTGCTGGCGGATTTCGGGAGAGAAGTTCGCTGCGCTGCTCGGATCCCACCCAAGGAATAAATTAATCAGCCATTCCGGCACGGCACGCATGGCCTTAACACCCAGGGCCGGTCTGCGCCGGATGACCCGCAAGATGGGTGCCAGCTGTTCGGGACTGTACAGCGGGTTGATCAGCACCATCCCGCGGACGTTTTCGGGGTGGCACATGGCATAGTTTAAGCTCAGATAGCTTCCCAGCGAGTGACCAACCAGCAGCGGCGGCTCCGGCAACTGAAGGCTGTCGATCCAGCCGCTCAAACGCGAGGAGAAAGCTTCGATGTGGTATTGGCTGGGATCATCCGGCTTTTCGCTCTGCCCGTGTCCGGGAAGATCGAGGCGGTAGGCTCTGAACCCGGCGAGAGCCAAAGACGGGGATAAACTGGCCCAATCCTGCAACGAGGCTGCCATGCCATGGATCAACAGGACCGGGATACCGTCCCCTTGGACAAGATAATTGATCCCTGAGCTGTTATTGCTATATTCCATTGTTCGGGACGATCTATTCAATGCTCACTTGAAATGAAAAGTTGTTTGGCTGGAAAGCTCGATGCGCCGAGCCAGCTCACGGCGCAGCACCTTTCCAATAAATGTGCGCGGGAACTCATCCAGGAATATGACCAGGCGCGGCACCAGCTCTGGCGGCAGGCGACGTTTGCAGTACCCGATGACGGATTCTGAGGAAGGGCGGTCTTTACCGCTGATCACGAAGGCGATCGGCTGGTTGGCAATAGCGATAACTGCAGCCTCCTTCACTTGGGGGATCTCGTAGAGAACTTCCTCGATATCGCGTGGAAAAGCCGGCTTGTCCCGCTGCCTGGAGGGATACCACATATCAGCTTTGCGGGCAATAATGCGGAAATAGCCATCACTATCCATCTGGGCAATATCCCCGGTGAGCAGCCATCCATCTAGAGAGAGGGCGCGCTCGGTTTCATCAGGCTGCTGCCAATAGCCGACCATCACCTGGGGTCCGCGCACCGCCAGCTCTCCGATCTGACCAGTTGGTACGCGTCGCCGGCTGGTCTTTAAATCCATGATACGCGCGTCTGTATTAGGCAGTGGGATGCCGATGCTGCCAACCTTTCGTAATCCATTCAATGGATTGGCATGAGTGACTGGTGATGCCTCTGTTAATCCGTAGCCCTCCACCAGGTGACCATGCGTTAATTTTTCGAAAGCCTCCTGCACTTCTACCGGCAAGGGAGCCGATCCGCTGATGCAGGCTTTGATCGAGTCGATCCCGAATTTGCGCACCCCGGGTGCGTCCTTGATCGCCACGTACATCTGAGGAACTCCCGGGAAGATCGTCGGTCGCTGGCGGCGGATCGTTTTCAGGATATCAGTGATCTCAAACTGAGCTTTGACGATCAGGGTTGCTCCCAACGACAGAGGCACATTTAATGCCGTTGTCAGACCGTAGCTGTGAGAGAAGGGCAGCACACACAGGAATCGCTCTACACCCTCCTCTGCCATGGCAAACCAGTGGCGGGTCTGCAGGGTGTTTGCCACCAGGTTGGTATGCGACAGCATCACGCCCTTGGGTGTGTCCGTGGTGCCGCCCGTATAGATGATGCATGCCATATCTGTGGAGGCTACCTGGACTTCTGGGATTTCCTGGCTGGCGCTTCGCAATAGCTGGCTTAAGACGTGCATACTGGCATCCATGGGAATGTCCAGCAGGTGCAGCAGCCGCCTTCGGGGAGACAAACCGAAAGCCAACCGTTTGTAGAGCGGCAGGTAATCGCTAACATGGGTGAAGATGATATGCTTTAATGGCGAGCTGCCTCGCTCATCGAGCTGCTGCTTCAAGCGTTGGATCAGCTCATCGAATTGGGTCAGGGTTACCAGCACGGTTGCGCCGGAATCGTTCACCTGTCGGATCAGCTCACTCACCTCGGTGGTCGGCAGCGTAAAAACCCCTACCCCGCCAGCTTTCAACGTGCCGTAAAAAGCAATGACCATTTGAGGCAGGTTGGGCAGAAGTAACATCACCCGCTCACCCTTATTCAAGCCCAATCCAAGCAGGGCATTGGCAAAGCGATTTACCTCCCGCTCTAAACGGCGGTAAGTAATGCGGCGACCCTCGAAGTGGACGGCAATGCGGCCTGGGTAGCGGCGGGCAGCCGAATCGAGCAGGGATGGGAGCGGAACGCGCGGGATGGCTACTGTCTGGGGCGTTCCAGCAGCGTAATATGGAAGCCAGGGACGCTCATGGTTAAGGTCGTTTTGCCGCTGTTCCTGCTCCTGTCCTTCATCCTCTCGCCATGAGCGGTTAGAGGTTTCAAGGAAGCGGCTGATGGCTCGGTTAACCGCATCGCGCCGCTCCAGCATTACCATGTGTCCGGAGGCGCCCACATCGATCTCTTCTGAGTTTGGGATAGTGCGGGCGACCTCTTCGTAGAGCGGTCGTTTAAACACCTGATCCTGGTAGCCGCGAATTACCAGGGTTGGCACATTTACTTCTCCGTACCGCTGCCAGCTGTTCCAGGTGATTAATGCATCCTCATGCCATGCCTTCAGGATCGGCGGCGGAGCTCCGAGCCAGCTTCGAGTAAAAGGCGTCAGCGCCTGCAGGGTGGTGGCGGGCAGGCGCAGCAGGTTGCGGTAAACCGGGTTGAGCCGATACTCTCCGGGTGTGGCGATCAGGATCAAGCGCTCCACCCGCTCGGGATAGCGGGCGGTAAAATCTGTGGCAATTGCGCCGCCAAAGGAATGTCCTGCCAGTACGATTTTTTCATTGATGCCAAAAGTGTCCAGCACCGCCAGCAGGTCGGTGACCAAAACAGACATGGTATATTTACCGCCCGGTTTGCTGGAATGACCGTGCCCGCGCTGATCGATGGCGATCACCCGGCTGGATGCGGAGAAATTCTGCAGCTGATAGACCCACTGGCGAGCCCTGCCACCAAAACCATGTAAGAATACGATTGTACGCTGGGGCTGGTCGGGATGGATGTCGATGACAGATAAATACAGGGGTGGATCTGCAGCGATGCGAACGCTGCGCCGGTACAATTCCAGGTCAATCTGCATGGATGAAGTCTACAACATTTATCCTCAAACGTAAAGCATTCACTTTCTGCAGCCAATTCCTTCCCCTTAGCGAGGGGAAACCCGGATTTTCGGATTCTTGTGGAAGTCTTATTCAACGGCCCTAAGGGAAATGTAAGCCCATTCTCAAGTATCAGGACGAGGCTGCGTTGTATAATAGAAAAACATAATTGATTTTGGTGCTGATGACTGCGTCAATTGGGAGGGCATGCTGGATGGAAGGAAGAATTGAGTTCACCAACAACTATTCGGATATGAGCACCGACCAGGGCTTCCAGTTTGAGTTCAATTGCAATCGCTGTGGAATGGGCTACCGTACCCGATTCCAGTCTTCAGGTATCAGCATGATATCGGGGGCCCTGGATACCGCCAGCGGTCTGTTTGGGGGAATATTCGGTCAAGCTGCGGATGTAAGCGAGAGGGTCCGGTCGGCGGGTTGGGAACGCGCTCACGACGATGCCTTCGTCAGAGCGATGAAAGAGGTTAAGTCCGAATTTATCCAATGCCCGCGCTGTTCAAGCTGGGTATGCCGAAAGAACTGCTGGAATCCTTCCAAAGGATTGTGCAAGGAATGCTCCCCCGATCTGGGTGTGGAGATGGCTGCTGCCCAATCGAGCCGGACTGTCGAGGAGATTTGGGCGCACTCCAAGATGACTGAGGAAGACCGGGAGATGCTGAAAGAATCCAGCTGGCGAGAAGGCGTAGTCGCTGCTTGTCCGAACTGCGAAGCTCCACTCGCCAAAAATGCAAAATTCTGTCCGGAGTGCGGGACTAAGATCAAATCAGAGAAATTCTGCATTGAATGCAGAGCAAAGATCGATTCGGGTGTCAAATTTTGCTCCGAGTGCGGTGCGAAGCAGAATTAAACCAGACCAGTTTACCAGGTAATCTCAACAAACAGCGCCGGGTGGTCCGACTCGGGTCCGGTTAGGAAACGCGCCTCACTGACGCGCGTCCCGGGCGTGACAAATACGTGGTCGATGCGCTCCACAGGGTTGTAACCCTGGTCGTCTATGCCATCGGGCCACTTGATCAGCCAGGCATCCTCCAACAGGCTGCGAGTCAGGTGGTACTGCTCTGTATCTGGCTCGAAGTTGAAATCTCCCATTGCGATCACATTCTCCAGGTTGTCCACCTCTTCTAAGAACGCTTCCTGCTGGACAATGGGTCCGCCGTTTCCCAGGTGGGTGATAAACAGGTTGTTGGTTTTACTACCCACAATGACCTGAGCGTGGATCGTGGCGGTCTGTTCGCCTTCACTGAACATGAAGAAGGTTTGTGGCTGCATGATCGGGTATTTCGATAAAAGGGCGATGCCGAAAGTACCTGATACAGTCTTTGGACCGTAGTACGAATACATGCCAAGCCTGTCGGAAAAGTAGCGCACCACATCGTTGTTGCCCCCGGCAATGCGGTTGGTGTCTGATTCCTGCAGCCCGATGATATCAGCATCCAGGCTGCGGATAAGATCGAGCTGGCCATCGAAATTGCGCTCCCCACTTTCGCTGTAACCTTGTTGGATATTGTACGTCAAGACGCGCAGCGAATTTACGTCTGTGCTGGCGGGTGAGGGTTTCGCAGATATCAGAGCGGCGGCCAGCACGGTCAGGAGACTGGCACTGGCGAGGGTATACCGGAGGCTGCTGTTGATAGCGACAGGGAGGCGCATTTCCCTGCGTTTAAACAGCAGCGGCAGGAACAACATGATGCCGGCGACCAGGTACACCAGCCAGAATTTGTCGCGAAAGAATGGGCCGACCACCGGAATGTAATCGTAAACAGTGGTGAATACATGGGAAAGAACCAATAAGAGGATGAAGAACGAGCCGAGCAGAAATCCACCTCCCAAGGAGCGCGCTGGCGGCTGCAGATCTACCAATGCCTGGGTGTAGAGCATGAAATCTACCAGGATCACTGGATACAAGAATAGCATCAGGTATAAAGTTAGATACGCGGCCGGATTGGAAGCAGGCTCGTAGAGTGGGTAGCCAGCTGCATCGACTGGGAAGCGCAGCTGGTGGGGGAGAATCGCCAGCAGCATGGCAAGGATGAAGAGCGAGTTCCAGGCAATCACAATCCTGCGATCTGTGATCCATTGCAATCCGCCCTTGGTTACGATTATCAGGACAAAGCAAATTGTCCCCAGGGCGATGGTCGCCAGGACGGACAGGTAATTCACCTCGCTCCAGCGGGCAATAACATTTGGGCTGGCGAAAGTAAAATATAACAGGATCCATGCGGCGCCGATGCCCAGACAGTGACCGGCAATGCGGACAAATGAGACCCGGATGTTTGGTTGGGGAACCTCCCTGGCTGTCTGGATTTCTTGCAACATACCTGGCAGCATGGCACCTGCCAGCAGCGCCAGGATGACCCCGACGAATCTGGCCCATCCCCCAGCGGTGAGGTCAGTACCGGAATTCAATGCGCGGTCCAGGATAGCCAATAAAAGACCGATTGCTAAACCCGACCCGAGCTGTATACCACCATTGCGGTCTTTGTGTTTTCCCAGCTCCCAGATGAGGGCAGGCAACAGGAGCAGAAAAGCCGCCACCCCCAAGCCCGATACCAGCATACGGCCGCGCGTATCCAAGAATACTTCGATGGCCCGGCAAAGCAGTACCAATATTCCAGCAAATAATGGGAGCCTGGCAGCAAACCCTCTCCCGAACACGAGCAGCAGGATTGGCGAGAAAAACAACAATATACTGATGATCTCAGCCGGGATGCCGGTCCCCAATAGACCGAAGGCATAGATGCCGGCGACGAACTCGGTGATCAATTGGATGAAGGAAAAAAACAAGATGAAATAGACCAGCAAGCGGCGCTGTTCAGCGGAGATGGTCAGGATTTTCACGAATGTCGTCCTTTCTACATGCGTTTATTTGCCCGGCGTATTTGCCTACCAACCGTATTTCCAACTGGCTGTTTCTTTGGTTTTGTAGAGAACTTGCGCAGTTGGTGAATTTGACGGAACTGCTTAACTTCTATAGTATATACTCGTTCGCTGCGCGTGCAATGCTATAATTTCCGGGTTCTACGTTATTTATATAAACACCATCTCGATACGTTCAGGTGTGGAATCAGGGATTTGGAACTTATCACCACTCAGGAGGCTTAATGGCTGTTGTCACGCATGCCCTGCAATTGAGCACCCGCGGCGGTGCGGATATGGTCGATATTACAGACGATGTCGCCCGTTGTGTCCGCCAATCCGGCTTGAAAAGTGGGGTAGTTACCGTCTTCTGTCCGTCATCCACCAGCGGGCTTACGACCATTGAGTATGAGTCAGGCGCCTTGGGCGATCTAAAGCGCCTGTTCGATGAAATTATTCCGCCGGAAAAACATTACTCCCATAATGCCCGCTGGGGGGATGGCAACGGTCACAGCCACGTACGCGCGGCACTTTTGGGCGCCTCGCTCAGCGTTCCGTTCGTCAACTGCGACCTTACCCTGGGAACGTGGCAGCAGGTGATCTATGTGGATTTTGATAACCGTCCCAGGCGCAGGGAACTGGTGGTGCAGGTAATGGGGGAATAAACTCTTTTCACGGTTTAGCGTAGATGCCCAGGTGGTTGCCTACCGGTCTTTGCCAGCCCGGTACACCCCGGTCAACGGGCGAATTCAGCACGTCTCCCCTGCCGAAGCTGCCCTGTTTCACCAGGGTAGATGACCCTCCACCATCCAGGTTCATGCCGAAATAGCCACCCTGTTCGATGATGATCTGAGCCAGCTCTGTCAGAGTGGCTCCCTCGCTGTAGTTTGGCTGGCGCCCATCCACTACCACCAGGATCATGCGTTTGGCGGCTTTATCCAGGGCGACTGCTGTGCGCGGCTGGCGATCATCGTCTGGGAATGCCTGCACCTGGCCCTGCTGGACCAGCATTATATTCCCGGAAATGGCATTGTGGACTTTACCGATCGGTGTGTTAAAGCGCGCCCGGTTGGTGCGGGCGATGTACAGCACAGGTTCGTTATCAGTCTGGTATGAGTAGATTGTGCCCTCCGAAGCTGCCAGGCCGATGGGGGCCACCGGGTCACCCCTGTGAGGGTAGTAATTGAAAATACTGTGGGAATACCAGGGCCCAAACCCGTCGCCGTTGATAGCGATCTGCAGGTTGTTCTCCTCCAGGAATTGAGAAGTTGTGCTTGCCTCCAGGGGAAGCTCCTCTTTGGGATTGCCGGGAGTGACCAGGAAGCGGATGCCTTCAGCTTGCAGGTCAATGGTGATGATGTGGATCATCATCAGGCGCGGCGATTGGCGAACGATGCGCTGGTAAGTCACGCCCTGATAGAGGGTCTGGTCCGTGGGGTTGGGCTGAGAACGGATAAAAGCCCATCCCCAGGCTGCTGCGCCTGTCAGGATGGCTACCAGCACGCAGGCCACGCTGGCGAATAATCCCCCCAGAATCCAGTTGCGTCTCATGGCTTACTGCTCTGGCAGGGTCCACAGGCGGATGGTCTGGTCATCCGAAGCGCTGGCTACCAGTGTCCCATTCGGTGAGAAGGTTACGCAGTTCACCGGACCAGTGTGACCATCAAGGATCAGCGCAGGGCTGTCTTGAGCAACGTTTTCACCAACCGGCAGCATCTGCCAGATCACAACCTGTCCATCTTTGCTAGCAGCAGCCAGCCACCTTCCATCTGGAGAGAAGGAGATGGCGTTGACCGGCTCCAACCCGTACTGCAGCGTTTTCGCCAGACTCCAATCCCCAGGTAGCCAGATGCGTATATAGCCATCCCCATATCCCGCGGCCAGGTACTGGCTGTCGGGCGAGAACGCTACACTGGTGGCAGGCTGCTCGGTTGGGTCAAGGGTTGCCAGCCATCTGCGGTCCGAGAGCTGCCAGACGCGCACGTGCCCATCGGATTCGGACCATGCCAGCGATTGCCCTGTGGGGGAATAGGCGATGTCTAGAACGCGCGACATGCCTTCGTCAATTACCTGCAGCGACCTGCCGTCCAGGACGCGCCAGATCCGTACCGTGTAATCGTCTGACGCCGTTGCCAGGCTGGTTCCATCCGGCGAGAAAGTCAGGCTGTTTATCCACCCGCCGTGACCGGTCAGGGTATGCACCAGGCTGCCGTTGGAGATACGCCATATCCGCACCAGCCCATCATCGGAGCCGGTGGCGATCAATTGATTATTGGGAGACACTTCCAGTGTAAGCACCGGAAAGGGGTGTCCGAGCATGGTGCGCAGCAGAGACACATTTTGCACCTGCCACAGGCGAAGGGTATTATCGACCGAGCCAGAGACCAACAAGCGCCCATCAGGAGAGAAATCTACAGCCCAGACCTTCCCGGTATGTCCAGTGAGCACAGCCTGCGCTTTTACGTGGAGGGCGGGAGTTTCCTGAGTCGGCTCGCAGGCTGCTGAAAGTGTGGGCATATTGAATGTCAGGGTCGATTGGTTGTTGCCTTCGTCGGTTTCTTCGATCTGGGAAGTGAGATCAACGGTGGCGATATTCTCCTGAGCATATGTATTGAACCAGATGGGGAGCGTTTCGCCTGCTGCCAGCCCATCTTCAACGCTGACCTGAGCGCTGTTGAGACCAACAATGAAAGATCCGGCATCGGCACTGCCGTTGTTGATAATCGTCACCAGGGTACCCAGGTCGGTAGCATCGTAGCATATGGTCGGCGTCTCGGGCTCAAACGCCAAGGAATCTATAACCAGATCAGGCAGCGGGACAGGGGTGAGCGTTGCCGCGGGGGTGGGAGATATCGTAGTCGTCGGCAGCTCGCCACTGGGAGGCATACATGCCGCGGCTATCAGCGCCAGAGCGGCAAGGATGATCCATTTACTGAGACGGTGACAGGTAAATCTAGAGTTGGATCTGCTGTTCCCTGGCGCGCATGGCATTAAAAGCCGCAATCGACACCTCCAGCATATCCAGACTGGGTTCACGGGTGGTGAGGTTCTGCAGCGCCAGGTTTGGTTTAACCAGCCAGCGCACTAGGGCAGAGTCGAGATGATTGGCCGTCCAGCGGATATATTCATAAGCCACGCCAGCCAGGATAGGCAGCATGAGCAGCCTGCTGGCCAGACGCCAGAACATCGGCAGCGGTCCGAGCAGCGAGAAGACGATGATCGAAAGCAGCACCAGGGTGAGTAGAAATGCTGTGCCACAGCGCGGATGTTCAAGGGAGAAGCGCGCCACGCTTTCGGGAGTGAGATCCGCACCCGCTTCGAAGGCGTTGATCGTTTTATGCTCGGCGCCATGATAGGCGAATACCCGCCGAATATCTGGGATACGTCCTACCGCCCAGATATAACCTACCAGGATAACCAGGCGGATCAATCCCTCCACTACGTTCCCCCACCAGGCATTCACATTCAGGGCGCGCTCGATCAGCTGCCCGCCTACTGCGGGTGCCAGGAAGAACAAACCGATGCCGAATGCCAGCGATACCCCAAGGGTTAGATACAATGCCGGGCCTTCAAGCTTGGCGTCTTCTTCGGTTTGTGTGTTGGCAGAGATGGTCAAGGCACGCATGCCCAGACCGAGGGCATCCCACAACATAACAAGCCCGCGTAGAAAAGGGATTTTGGTTAGTTTGCTCTTGTATATGCCGCCCAGAGGTTCTGTGTGCAGCACGATCTCCTGATTGGGGGCGCGCATGGCAATCGCTACAGTGCTTTTGCCGCGCATCATCACACCCTCTATAACGGCCTGGCCACCATAAGTAGGTAATTTAAGATCGCTCATCAGGGTCTCAGGTTAAAGAAGAAATGAATGCAAGTGTCAGTCCCACGCCGCCAGGTGGGCAGGTGCAGCTTTTCATTGGGGCTGTGATAATTATCGTCGGGGAGACCGAAACCGGTGTTCACCGTTTCGATGCCCAGGAGCTCCTGGAAATCGCCTACCACTGGCACGCTCCCGCCCTCACGGCGGAATACAGGACGTTTGTCCCATACCGTCTCCAATGCCTTAAACATAGCCTCCACACTGGTTGAATGCCGGTCAGAGATCGAAGCCCGCCCGCCAGCATGATTGATCAGCTCGTAAGTCACCGTTTCAGGGGCATGGGTCTTGATATACTGCCGGAGCTGTTGTTCGACTTCGTTTGGGTCCTGGTCAGGCACCAGACGACACGAGATCTTTGCCATAGCTTTACCAGGCAGGACTGTCTTTGAGCCCTCCCCGGTGTACCCGGAGAGCAGACCGTTCACTTCCAGAGTGGGCCGGGCGCCAAGTCTCTCGATCGCGGTATAGCCGCTTTCTCCATCCCAAAGAGCCGGGACGCCGGTCAATCCTTTATAGGTCGCTTCAGTCAGCGGCAGGCGGGCCAGCTCTGCGCGCTCCTCATCATCCAGTGGGCGGACTTTATTGTAAAAACCAGGCAGGGTGATCCTCCCCTGCTCGTCGTGCATCCCGGCGATCAGCTCACTCAGCACCTGAGCCGGGTTGTGGACGATGCCACCGTACAGACCGGAGTGCAGGTCGTGGTCGGGGCCAGTGATGCGAATCTCGAAATAAACCAGCCCGCGCAGTGCGTAAGTAATGCTCGGCTGGTCAGCTGCCAGGATTCCCGTATCCACGTTCAGCGCAAAATCACTGGCGAGGAAATCTTTGTGAAGGCTGATAAACGCTGATAGGTTCGGTGAGCCGATCTCCTCTTCGCCTTCGAGCAGGAATCTTAAGTTAACGGGCAGGTTTCCAGTCCGTACGATAGCTTCCAGGGCGCCGACGACTGCAATGATCTGGCCCTTCATATCGCTGGCGCCGCGCGCATACAGGTTCTCCCCGCGCACAGCAGGTTCGAATGCCCCGCTGCGCCACAGCTCCAGGGGTTCTGCAGGCTGCACATCATAGTGCCCATACACTAACACTTTAGGCGCGTCCGGCCCAGCAGTATTCGACTCGGCGCATACCACCGGGTGACCTGCGGTCGAGTGGATTTCCACTCCAGACATGCCGATCGATTCCAGTTTGGCAGCTATCCATTCGGCTGCTCGGCGCACATCGCCTTTGTTCTCCGGAGCAGTGGAAATAGAGGGTATACGCAGAAAATCGATCAGCTCATCGAGCAGTTTTTGATTGTTATCGTAAGCGTAACGCAGAGCGGTAGTGCGTGGGTCGGTCATCCTAACTCCTTGAAAGTCGGCGCCGGATCAGGAAATGACGATTCGGGCAGTGGTTTACAAATGAGCACGCCAATTATACACGTCCCCGGTACAATTGGCGTGCGCTTTGGGGTTTCTTCATCCCCGGCTAATGATCGAGCTTGTGGATGATACAATAAACCTATGCCGAAAGTCCGACTTGACGTGCTGTTGGTGGAGCGTGGTTTGGCAGAGAGCCGCAACCTGGCCCAACGGCTGGTGATGGCGGGTCAGGTAAGGATCGGGGGCGAAGTGGTTACCAGACCATCTGCTTGGTTCTCCCCGGACGTCACGGTCGAGATCGATCAAGGGCCTCGTTACGTATCCCGAGGCGGTGAGAAGCTGGAAGCCGCTCTGCTGGCTTTTGGGATCGAGGCCGGCAAATGTATCTGTGCTGATGTCGGCGCGTCCACAGGTGGCTTTACCGACTGTCTGCTCCAACAAGGCGCTGCCAGGGTGTATGCGATCGACGTGGGAAAAGGTATCCTACACTGGAGGCTGCGTCAGGATCCACGCGTGGTTGTGATGGAGCGAACCAATGCCCGGTTTCTGGATCGCCTGCCAGAGCCGGTCGACCTGGTCACGATCGATTCGTCTTTTATATCCCTGAAGCTGCTGCTCCCGGTAGTACAGGTCTGGTTGAAACCGGTTTCTATACAAAGTGATACAACTGCCCGAAGTGTGGTCGCTCTGATTAAACCCCAGTTTGAGGCTGGTCGCGCCCAGGTTGCCCGCGGGCAAGGTGTAATCCGTGACCCCACTGTGCATCGGCAGGTCCTGCTGGATGTGCTGAGTTTTGCTCAAGAAATTCACTATGCTGTCCGCGGCCTTATTCAATCACCTTTACAGGGTCCGAAGGGGAATGTCGAGTTCCTGGCACGGTTGGATTATCCCGGGACGGGTGCGCAGTCGCTCGAGCCGCTGGTGAGCAGGCTGTTCGAGCGTTCAATAGAGGCTGGGCCGAGTTAGATTAAAATCGAGTATACTTCACGGCGCTTATGAGCACTGAGCACATCCGCAATTTTTGTATTATCGCCCATATCGATCACGGCAAATCGACCCTTGCAGATCGTCTGCTCCAGCTCACTGGTACGATCTCGGATCGCGATATGACCGAGCAGGTCCTGGATAGTATGGATCTCGAGCGTGAAAAGGGTGTGACCATCAAGGCCTCAGCAGTGCGCATGCTGTATACCGCTGACGACGGCTGTGAATATGAATTGAACCTGATCGATACTCCTGGGCATGTCGATTTCGGCTATGAAGTCTCACGTGCCTTAGATGCTTGTGAAGGCGCCCTGCTGGTGGTCGACGCTTCTCAGGGGATCGAAGCACAAACCCTGGCAAATCTGTATATGGCGCTGGAGGCTAATCTGGAGATCATCCCGGTGATCAACAAGATCGATCTGCCTTCCGCCCACCCGGAAAAGGTAGCTGAAGATATCAGCAGCCTGCTCGGCACTCCTGCGGATCAAATCCTGCGCATATCCGCCAAAGTGGGGATGAACGTAAAGTCGGTCCTGGAGGCGGTTGTACAGCAAGTACCGCCCCCCAAAGGAGATGAAACCGCACCGGCGCGCGCTCTCATCTTTGATTCCCACTACGACCCCTATAAGGGAGTGGTAGCTTATATTAGATTGGTGGATGGGCGGATTCTCGCCAGCGACACCTTGCTGCTGATGGCAAGCGGCGCCGAGGTTAAACCGGTCGAGATCGGTATTTTCGCACCTGACCTGAGACCTGCATCTACCCTCTCAGCCGGGGAGGTCGGCTATGTGGCTACCGGGCTGAAGACCGTTCGGGAGTGCCGCGTTGGCGACACGATCACCCTGGTCTCACGACCCTCCCACGAGCCTCTGCCAGGATACCGGCATCCCAAGCCAATGGTCTTCGCGGGTATATACCCGGTAGAAGGCGAGGACTATGCTAACTTAAAGGAAGCTCTGGAAAAGCTACAGTTGAATGATGCTTCGCTGGTCTATGCACCAGAGACGTCGCAGGCGCTCAATTTCGGCTTCCGCTGCGGTTTCCTGGGGATGTTCCATATGGAGATCATCCAGGAGCGTCTCGAGCGTGAATATGACCTGGATATTATCGTTACGGCTCCCTCTGTAGAATATGAAATTGTCATGCGGGATGGCAGTGCGGTGCGCATCGACTCTCCAGCTGCCCTTCCGGATGAAGCCACGCTGGCAGAGATCCGTGAGCCCTGGATGAATATCCAAATCTTCACCCCGACCGAGTTCTACGGCACCGTCATGGACCTGGCAACCAAGCGGCGCGGCATTTTTACTGAGCAGGAGTATCCCTCGCTCGACCGGGTGCAGCTCAGCTTCCAGATCCCTCTTTCGGAGCTGATCGTAGACTTCTTCGACCAGCTGAAATCCCGTACACGTGGCTATGCTTCATTAGATTATCAGTTTGCCGAGTATCGCCCAGATGACCTTGTGAAGCTCGAAATCCTGGTCAACGGCGAGCCGGTTGACGCGCTGGCAACGATCGTCCATCGTAACGATGCGTTCCATAAGGGTCAGGCGATCATCTCCAAGCTCAAGGATGTTATCCCGCGCCAGCTTTTCGTGGTACCCATCCAGGCATTCGCGACCGGCAGGGTGATCTCGAGGGCTAATATCAAGGCTATGCGGAAAGATGTGCTGGCGAAATGCTACGGCGGGGATATTACCCGGAAGAAGAAGCTGTTGGAGAAACAGAAGCGCGGTAAGAAGCGTATGAAAATGGTGGGGAACGTTGAGATTCCGCAGGAAGCGTTCCTGGCAGTGTTGCGATACGGAGAAGAATAATATTAATGCTCCTGCCCAGAACCCTCTGGATAACGACAGGCGCGGCCGGGTCGAGTGGCGCCGGATACTGCCTGGTGTACTCGTCAGCCTGGTCTCCCTGATCGTCGTCTTTTATTTTGCCGATCTGGAAAAGCTCCGACAGGCCTTGCTGTTGGCGGACCTGCGGCTGGTGTTCCTGGCAATGGGCTTCATGCTCGTCTGGCTGATGGTGCGCGGGATGTTCTGGCGGACCCTCCTGCAGGAGAAAGCTGCTTACCCGGCGGTATTCTGGACGCTGAACGAAGGCTATCTGATCAATAACCTGCTTCCCTTTCGATTGGGGGAGGTCGCCCGGGCATTTCTTCTCAGCCGTAAGGCTCCCGTAGGATTCTGGGAGGTGCTGACCACCATCATCATCGAGAGAATCATGGACTTGACTCTGGCTGTAGGATTGCTGTTTTGCACACTGCCATTTGTGGTAGGCGCCGGCAACCAGCTTCCAATTGCCGCCTCCATTGCCGTGATCATCCTATTGGCATTCCTGGGTATGTACCTGCTGGCACGGAACCGCGCCTGGGCGTTGGGGATTTTCAACCGGGTCGCGGACCGGCTGCCGATAGTACGCCGTTTACTAGGCAGAGCTGTACCGGCCTTCTTCGATGGGCTCTCGATCCTCACCGATGGCAAACGGTTTCTGCGTGCAATGTTTTGGGTCATGCTGGATTGGTTAATTGCTATCTTCCAATTTTATTTCCTTCTATTGGCTTTTATCCCCAGCACCAGGCTGCTCTGGTCGAGCTTCAGCCTGGCTGTGACTGCGCTGGGGATTGCTGCTCCCTCTTCCCCTGGGGCAGTCGGAGTCTTCGAAGCCGCCATGGTCGGATCGCAGGCGCTCTTTGGCGTGGATACCTCTGTCGCGCTGGCAGCCGCTATCACGGCACACCTCTTACAGTACATCGTCACCGGTGTGTTGGGGATATATGCACTGGTCAGGGACGGGGAATCGCTGGCCGGCTTGTACCGGCGCGTGCGCGGCCTGCAATCCGAGCGGCAGGGGTAAGTCCATCCAATGCGAATTCTGATGGCATTGACGTATTACCGGCCCCACTACTCCGGTCTTACGATCTACGCCGACCGGCTGGCACGCGCCCTGGCGAGGCGCGGCCATGCGGTGAGCATATTAACTTCTCACTACAATCGTGATCTGCCCCTGCGAGAGCAGCGCGACGGGGTCCAGATCCTGCGCATGCCAGTGCTGATGCATGTCAGCAAAGGGGTGATCATGCCGCACATGCCGGTCTGGGCGTGGAAGCTAGCAAGCCAGGCGGATATAATCAACCTGCACGTCCCTCAGCTGGATGCCGCCGGGATCGCGGTGATTGGTCGCTGGCTTGGCAAGCCGGTAGTGCTGACCTACCACTGTGACCTGCGCCTTCCACAGGGTCTTATCCACGCGGTGGCCAACCAGGTTTCGCATATCGCCAACCGGATCTCAGCTGCAGCCGCCAGGGTGATCGTCACAAACACCCGCGATTATGCTGAGCACTCAACTTTTCTAAAGCCCTACCTTCCCAAGCTTCGCTATGTTTTACCGCCGGTCGAAATCTTACCCGTGGTGCAGGCTGAAATGGAAGCATTCCGGGGAATGGCGGGCATCCAGGTGGGCCAGCCAGTAATCGGCATGGCGGCGCGTTTGGCCACAGAAAAGGGTGTCGAGTATTTGGTACAGGCACTACCCACTATCCTGGAGCATTACCCGCAGGCGCGCGTCCTTTTTGTCGGTCAATACCAGAATGTTTTTGGAGAGCAGGCATATGCTCAGAGGCTGGCTCCCTTGATTGAACGCCTGGGCGACCATTGGCGATTTTTAGGCATATTATCTAATGGCGATTTCACTGCTTTCCTTTCTAGTTGCGATGTACTTGTACTGCCCAGCCTGAACAGCACGGAATCCTTCGGGATGGTGCAGGTAGAAGCCATGAGCTGCGGCACTCCAGTGGTAGCCACCGACTTGCCCGGCGTACGGCAACCGGTGCTGATGACGGGTATGGGCGAGATTATCCCCCCGGCAGATGCGGGTATGCTCTCCAAAGCAGTTCTCAAAGTCCTGGAACGGCCCGAGGATTATCGAGGCGACCCAGCAGGGATTTCCCGGCAGTTCTCCTCAGATACGGTGGCTGGGGAATACGAGAATCTGTATACAACGCTCTTAACTAATGACCTCTAAAGACTTCCTCTGG
Organism: uncultured Anaerolineaceae bacterium; assembly: GCA_964525785.1. GTDB lineage: Bacteria > Chloroflexota > Anaerolineae > Anaerolineales > UBA4823 > JAQBDA01. Next base: position 42,973 of record CAZGIX010000004.1, on the reverse strand, counting down.
CTTCACCTGCGCGACCTGCCTTATTTCCGCGCCATGCTGCGAGCTGTGGAGGCGTCCTTCTACCAGGACCTCGAGCTGCCCGCCCCGACGCTGGATGTCGGCTGTGGGGATGGGCACTTCGCCAGCGTGGCATTCGACCGCCCGCTGGAGGTAGGTATCGATCCGTGGGGCGGGCCGATCCGCCAGGCTGCTCGGCTAGGTGGCTATCGCTCCCTGGTGCAGGCGGATGGTGGTCGTTTGCCATTTCCGGATGGCTACTTTGCCAGCGCCATCAGCAATTCTGTCCTGGAGCATATTCCCCATGTCGAAGCTGTCCTGGCAGAGACCGCCCGCGTGCTGAAGTCTGAGGCGCCCTTCATCTTCTGCGTGCCTAATCCCGGTTATCTCAGCCAGTTATCGATCCCTGCGCACCTGAAATCCCTCGGCTTGCTCGGATTGGGCGAGGCCTACACGGATTGGTTCCGCCGCATGTCGCGCGTCCAGCATGCCGAGCCACCACAGACCTGGCAAACCTGGCTGGAGCGGACAGGTTTCGTGCTCGATGAATGGTGGCACTATTTTTCCCCCCAGGCCATGCGCGTGCTGGAGTGGGGCCATTATTTCGGCGCGCCGACCTTGCTTCCCCATGCTCTGTTCCGGCGTTGGATCATCGCTCCAGTGCGCTGGAACCTGGCGCTTACGGACCGCCTGGTACGCCCTTACAGCCAGGCAGTTCCAGATCCACAAGGGGTTTTTACCTTTTATATCGCCCGTAAGCCATGAGCCACCCATTTGACGAAAGCTATTTCAAGACCGCCGCCTATGCGGATGTCTCTTTCCGGAAATACAGCCAGTACTGGTGGTCGAATCGCTATTACGCCAGGCTTGCCCGCCGCTACGGCCCACCTCAAGGGCGTGTGCTGGAAATCGGCTGTGGGTTGGGGCATCTGCTGACCTGGCTGGCGGACCGCTACCAGGTCTACGGTTCTGATATCAACGCCTGGGCGCTCTCCCAAGCGCGCCAGAATGTACCGGGCGGCAACTTTGCTATGCTCTCGGCTGAGGATTTAAGCGCCTTCCTGTCTGAGAGCTTTCAAATTGTGATCGCCAAGCACGTGGTCGAGCATCTGCCGCATCCGGAAAAAGCCATATCTGAAATGGGCCGGGTTCTTGCACCGGGTGGGGTGCTGCTGCTGGCTACTCCTAATCTTGATTCGCCGATGCGTAAACGTAAGAAAGAGAACTGGGTGGGCTACAAAGATCCTACGCATATCAGCTTGAAGACACCTTCTGATTGGCTCGGCTGCATCCGCCAGCAGGGATTACAAATCAGGCGCGTTTTCTCGGACGGTTTTTGGGATGCACCCTACCTGACCTGGCTGCCAGCCAAACTCCAAAAGCTGGTCTTCGGCGCGCCGGGGGGCTTGCAGGCAGTCATGGGATGGAGTATCATACCCCTTCGAATGGGTGAGAGCCTGATTGTCCTGGCCAAAAAACCGTGATGGAAGAACCGAGTCTCCTGGATTATCTCAAGGCCAGGTTAATGCCCTGGCGAAGCTCACTGCCTCAAGCTGAGCATATACTTGCTGATGTTGAGTTGACGGTCGAGCCAAATGCGACCATTTCCCCTTCTGCAGAGCAAATTACAGCTGGCTCATCCATTGAGCAAGTCCGGATTGAGCCCAAGATAAAGGCAGACGCCAGGGTACTGCCCTGGCTGTCGCTGCTCTCGATGGGGCTGGCGCTCCTAGCACATGTCTCGCTGGAACCGACCGATCAGCGTGCCTGGCTGCCGGGCGTTTTTCTCTACCTGCTGGCTTTTGCCTTTCTTTTTGTCGCCACCTGGCGAGACGAATGGCTCCCGGCTTCCTTGCCCGAGGCTGAGCCACGCGGGGAGCCTATGACGGTAAGGCGCTATGGATTGTTTGCCGGGATCCCGCTGGTGCTGCTGGCCTTCGTCAGCATGGGCGGCAACAAGTTTACTTCCCTGAATGTCCTCCTGTGGATTCTGGCTGTGGCTGCCATCGTCTACGCATTATGGCTGCCTGGCGAGCGGGGATCGTCGATCTTCCATAAGCTGCGCAAACTGCTTACAAAGAGAGAGTGGCGATTGACGATCACCCGCTGGACGGTTCTGGTGCTGGCGGTGGCTGCAGTGGCTATCTTCTTTCGTGTATACCAGTTAGAACAGGTGCCGCCTGAGATGGTCAGCGACCAGGCTGAGAAGCTGTTGGATGTCTGGGATGTCGTCCATGGTGAGACGCGCATCTTTTTCCCGCGCAATACCGGGCGAGAAGCCTTGCAGATGTACCTGACGGCAGCAATTGTGCAGGTTTTAAACACTGGCTACTCGTTTTTGAGCCTGAAAATCGGCACAATCCTGGCAGGCCTGCTAGCGCTGCCGTTTATGTACTCCCTGGGAAAGGAGCTGGGCAGCCGGCGCATCGGTTTGTTTGCAGTGCTTCTGGCTGGTATCGCTTACTGGCCCAATGTGATCTCGAGGGTGGGGCTGCGCTTCCCGCTGTACACGCTGTTCGTAGCACCTACTTTGTATTATCTAATTCGAGGTATTCGCACCTCCAACCGCAATGATTTTATATTGTCAGGCCTGTTTCTGGGGATTGGCCTGCACGGCTATACCCCGATCCGAATCTTGCCGGTTGTTGTCCTGGTGGGAGTTGGTTTATATCTGATCCACCGGCAGAGCCTGGGGCTGAGGAAGCAGACCATCTGGTGTCTGGGGGTGCTGGCGCTGGCGGCGCTGCTGGTGTTTCTACCCCTCATGCGGTATGCCCTGGAGAATCCTGGGATGTTCTCTTTTCGCGCTTTCTCGCGCCTGGGGACTACGGAGCAGCCTTTGCCAGGACCCGCCGGCACAATCTTCCTGGAAAACCTGTGGAAGGCACTGACGATGTTCGCCTGGGATGACGGCGAAATCTGGGTCACCTCGGTGACCCACCGCCCGGCTCTGGATGTCATATCGGCGGCATTGTTCTACCTGGGATGTGGGCTGCTGCTCGTGCGCTACCTGCGTAAGCGCAATTGGTTGGATCTGTTTCTGCTGCTCAGCGTACCAATGCTCTTGATGCCCTCGATCCTTTCCCTGGCGTTTCCCGGCGAAAATCCGTCGCTCAACCGTATGGCAGGAGCCATCGTGCCTGTGTTTTTGATCGCGGCTCTCTGCCTGGATGGACTGATGTCAGCAGCCGAATCTCGCCTGAGCCAGCCCGCGGGATCATACCTCGCCTGGGGAATGGCTGCCATCCTGGTAATCCTGGCAAGTGTACAAAACTACCGCCTGGTCTTCAACGAATACCAGCGCGTGTACCGGCAATCATCCTGGAATACCTCTGAGATGGGTAAAGTCATTCGACAGTTCACCGGGTCGGTCGGTACGCCAGATACCGCCTGGGTGGTGGCGTTTCCACATTGGGTAGATACCCGTCTGGTCGGTATTAACGCCGGATATCCGCTGAAAGATTATGCTATCTGGCCCGACCAGCTTCAGGAGACTGCTGCTGATTTACGCGCCAAACTCTTCCTGGTGAAGCCGGAAGATACCCAGGGCTTGCTGGCCCTGCAAAGCCTCTACCCACAGGGAGTGCTGCAAGAGTATTTCTCTGCGGTAGAGAACCACAACTTTTATATGTATTTTGTCCCACCGCAGCAATGAAAGCGACGGGTAAGCTCGGTTAATTGGCGCAACCTGGACAATGACAACATATACGGTATCGCAGGCAAAGCCCAAAGCCCTTTATTCCCTGATCTTTGATCTGCTGCTGCTGGTCATCCTTCTGGCAGGAGCGTTTTTCCGTTTCGTGGGACTTGATTGGGGGGAGTATCAATACCTGCACCCTGACGAACGCTTTCTGGTCTGGGTAGGTTCAGATATCTCGCCGCTGAAATGCAGCGACCCGGTATACTCGCTCAACGACTGCCCAGCCGAGAAAAAATCCTGGATGGGCATCTCTGAGTACTTTGACACCGTCAATTCCACCCTGAATCCCAATAATCGCGGACACGGCTTTTATGTCTACGGCACACTGCCGATGTTCCTGACCCGCTACGTGGTGGAGTGGGTCTACGGTCATTCAGGTTTCAATGAAATGACCAATGCCGGGCGGGCACTCTCGGCCCTATCGGATCTGCTGGCTCTGATTGTTGTTTATTTAATCGCTACTCGCCTGTATGATCGCCGCGTGGGATTGCTGGCGGCGGCTTTCTCGGCTGCCACGGTGCTGCTGATCCAGCAGTCTCACTTCTTCACCATGGATACCTTCCTGAACTTGTTCATTTACCTGGCGATCTACTTTGCAGTACGGGTAGCGACCTGTGAGTGGCAGGCTGCCGAAGCGCCTCCGACGAACCCAGACAACCTTCTGGCTCCAAGAATAGATATGTCTATCCTGGAGGAAGAGGCACAAGCGGATCCAATTGTTTTGCCTGCAGTCAGCCGCAGCTTTACACTCCGCGACCGGCTGTTAGCTTTTATAAAGAATCCACTTTTCTTGCTGAGCATCGGTTTCGGGATTGCTCTTGGGTGCGCAGTGGCATCCAAGCTGAATGCTGCGCCGGTCGCCTTAATGCTGCCAGCGGCTTTCGCCTTGCAGTGGCTCAAGCAGCCAACCGACCGGCGATTCGGGCGCCTGGGCGAGATCATCGGTTATCTGGCGGTCGGTGCGCTGCTCAGTGTGCTAATCTTCCGCACCTTCCAGCCTTATGCCTTCAGCGGGCCGGGATTCTTTGGACTCAAGCCGAATCCGGATTGGGTCGCGGACATCCAGGAGCAGCGCAACCAGGCGACCGGCGATGTCGATTACCCGCCTTCCCTGCAGTGGGCGAGGCGTCCGGTATGGTTCTCCGCTCAGAATATGGTCCTGTGGGGATTGGGATTACCATTGGGCATCCTGGGTTGGGCTGGCTTTTTATGGGCGGGCTGGCGGATGCTGTCGGATAAATCCTCCGAGCGCCTGGAACTGTACCGCCATGTGCTGCTGTGGGGCTGGACAGCTTTCTACTTCGTCTGGCAGTCGCTGCAGTTCAATCCGACCATGCGCTACCAGCTTCCGATCTATCCTGCGCTGGCGATCTTTGCCGCCTGGTCGGTGTTTGCACTTTATGACCGCAGGCGAGTAACTACCGGCAGGCGAATACGCTGGAGCTCCCTCCTGGCAGCCGTTATCGGGGGGCTGGTACTGGTGAGCACGTTTGCCTGGGCGTATGGATTTTCACGCATATACACACGCCCAATTACACGCGTGGAAGCCTCACGCTGGATTTACCAGAACATCTACGGGCCAATTAATCTGAAGATCGAAACCCCGGAGGGGATATACAACCAGCCGCTGGCCTTCCCCTATGGCGCTGCCATCCAGGTCGGGCTGCCATACAGCGCTAACCTGACTGCCGCCGCGGATGGTGTGCTGAGGGAAGTGCACCTGGTGCACGTGCTGGATATCCAATCCGATCTCAGTCCTAAGCTGTTAAGCCTCTCGATCAAAGCGGCGGGTGAGGATGAATTCCTCGCCACCGCAACAGTGAGATCATCTTTTGGAGTTGTTGATGACCCGCGCGGCGAGGCGTACAAGCTGCAGCTGGATCAGCCGGTAGATCTAGAGGAGAACAGGTCGTACCAACTGACCCTGACGCTTGAAGAGGGTGGTGGGGCCTTTACCCTGAGTGGGGAAGCGCCTGCCAACGAGGGCGACTGGGATGACGGGCTGCCGCTGCGCGTCGGCGGATATGACGCATTTGGCGGCATTTACCAGGCGGGCCTGAACTTCAATATGTACACCGACGATAACGCCGAGAAACTGCAGCGCTTTCTCGGTATTTTGGACCAGGCGGATTATATCTTGATCAGCTCTAATCGCCAGTGGGGCAGCCTGACGCGCCTTCCCGAACGCTTCCCGCTGACAACTGTTTACTACCGAGAGCTGCTGGGCTGCCCGCCGGAGCGGAGCATCATCTCGTGCTATGTGGCTGCACGACCCGGCATGTTCCAGGGCAGCCTGGGCTTCGAGCTGGTCAAAGTCTTCCAGTCGGATCCTTCGATCGGCGCGTTGAGCATCAACGACCAGTCGGCGGAGGAAGCTTTCACTGTCTACGACCATCCCAAGGTGCTGATTTTCAAGAAAACCGAGGCACACGATTCCGAGCAGGTGAGCCAAATCCTGGGTACGGTGGATCTGACGCAGGTTGTGCATGTTACGCCCAAGAAAGCCGGATCCAATCCCGCCAACCTGCTGCTGCCTGCGGTGCGTTGGGCGGAGCAGCAGTCGGGCGGTACATGGTCGGAGATTTTCGATACCAGCGCAGCACAGAACAGCTCCCAAATCCTGGCTGTCCTGTTCTGGTACCTGAGTGTTGGGCTGCTGGGTCTGATCGTTTATCCGATGATCCGTCTGGCGCTGCCCGGGTTGAACGATCGCGGCTACCCGCTGGCGCGCGTCTTCGGACTGCTGCTGCTTTCGTATCTGGCCTGGCTGGCTGGCTCGGTGCGCATCCCGGTCAACCGTATTACTATCAGCATCCTTTTATTAGTTATGGTGCTGGTTAGCCTTACCCTGGCTTACCGGCAGCGAGGCGATCTACGGCGTGAGCTTGGTCAGCGTTGGAAATATATCCTTGCCGTCGAGGCTTTGTTCCTGGGCTTTTTCCTCCTGGACCTGCTGATCCGCTTCGGCAATCCGGATCTGTGGCACCCCTGGAAGGGCGGCGAGAGGCCAATGGATTTCTCATACTTCAACGCCGTGATCAAGAGCACCTCTTTCCCGCCCTACGATCCGTGGTACGCCGGCGGTTATCTGAACTATTATTATTATGGCTTCGTCTTGATGGGTGTTCTTGTTGAGCTGCTCGGGATCGTGCCATCGATTGCCTATAATCTGATCATCCCCACCGTGTTTGCACTCATCGCTATGGGAGCGTTCTCGTTAGCCTGGAACCTGGCTGCCGCGCGGGCGGGTTCAGAAAGCGACTATCCTGCTTCTGGCCGGTTCCTGTCCTCCAGGTCCAGGCCGTATTGGGTGGGGCTGGCAGGAGCCGTGGGTACGGCTCTCCTGGGCAATCTGGGCACGCTGCGCATGATCTTCCAGGGCTACCAGCGCCTGGTCGCGCCAGGAGGGATGGTTGGAGAGGCTGGTGTTTTGACGCGCTGGATGTGGGCATTCCAGGGATTTTTCAGATCCTTTGGCAGCGCAGGTCTTCCCTACAGCTTGGGAGACTGGTACTGGATCCCGAGCCGGGCAATCCCTGCCCCAGGGGATGTTGAGCCGATTACCGAGTTCCCCTTCTTCACCGTCCTATATGGCGATCTGCATGCCCATCTGGTGGCGCTGCCAATCACCTTGCTTGTGCTGGCCTTCGCTGTCAGCGTCATCCTGGGGCGTGCCCGCTGGCAGGGCATTCTGGGGACGGTCTTTGGTTTCGTCCTGGGTGGGTTGGCGATTGGAGCACTGCGTCCCACCAATACCTGGGATTTCTATACCTACCTCGCACTGGGCTGCGTCGCCCTGCTGTACACGGTATGGAAGTACTACCAGCCTAAGAAAGGCAGCCGGTCTTCTCTCCTTGGGATTTTTTACAGCCTGCCCGATTCCAGCCAGCGGCTGGTGGCGGCTGGGGGGGCTATCCTGGTCCTGGTTGCCCTCTCCATGCTGCTTTACCAGCCATATTCGAACTGGTATGCCCTGGGTTACAACAAGATCGACCTGTGGAAGGGCACGCATACACCCCTGGGTAGCTACCTGGTTCACTGGGGCGTGTTTCTATTTGTGATCGTCACCTGGATGGTGTGGGAGACGCGCGAGTGGCTGGCTGCCACACCGCTCTCCGCCTTGAAGAAGCTGGAGCAGTATAAGATCTGGATCCAGCTGGCTATCGTCCTGCTGTTGGCTCTGGTGGCGGTGCTGGTGCTGATCAAGGTCTCGATCGCCTGGTTTATCTTGCCATTGGCAGCCTGGGCTGGAGTGCTTCTGCTGCGCCCGCGCCTGCCGGATGCCAAACGTGCGGTGCTGTTCCTGGTGGGCACCGGCCTGGTTTTGACCCTTATGGTCGAGGCGATCGTCCTGCGGGGCGATATCGGACGGATGAATACGGTCTTCAAGTTTTATTTGCAGATATGGACGTTCTTCTCCATCAGCGCCGCAGCGGCATTGGGCTGGGTGATCATAGCGCTGCCGGCATGGTACCCGCGCGGGCGCGCCGCCTGGCAAGTGCTCCTGGCGGGATTGGTGGCAGCTGCAGCGCTTTTCCCGATGCTGGCCACGCTGGCGAAGATCGAGGATCGCATGGACCCGCGCACTCCCCATACACTAGATGGCATGGCTTACATGCAGTATGCCAGCTATGACGATGAATGGGGCCGCATGGATCTGAGCCAGGATTATCGCGCCATCCGCTGGATGCAGGAAAACGTGGTTGGCTCGCCGGTCATCGTCGAGGCCAACCTGCGCAACCTGTATCGCTGGGGATCACGTTATTCAATTTACACCGGACTCCCTGGCGTGGTGGGCTGGGAATGGCACCAGCAGCAGCAGCGCGCCATCTTGCCTGGCAATTGGGTCAGCGACAGAATTGCTGAGATCGATAATTTCTATCTGACGACCGATTTGCAGCAGGTGATTAACTTCTTAAAGAAATATAATGTCCGTTACATCATCCTTGGTCAGCAAGAGCGTGGGTATTACACTCTGCCGCGCCTGCTCACCGAGCGCGGTTATACCTCCAGCCTGGGATTGGAGAAATTCCAAATGGCTAATGGCGATTTGTGGCGCGAGGTCTATCGAGATGGCGATACGGTCATTTACGAAGTACCCGAGCAGTAGGTAATCCGAGACAGCCATGCTTGCTCCAATTCTCTGGTACCTTATCCTCTCTTTACTCGGCTGGTTGACTTTTCCCCTGGCATATCGCCTGCTGCCGGCTTTGGCAGATCGCGGCTATGCCATCTGCCGCGTGTTAGGGTGGCTTCTATGGGGGTATATTTTCTGGCTGCTGGCATCCCTTGGCGTGCTGAATAATGACCTCGGGGGGCTGCTCTTCGCACTGCTCCTGATCCTGGCGTTGAGCACCTGGGCGATTTTGATGATCGATCGGGAGGAGCTGGCAGCCTGGCTGAAAGCACATTCACGCTTGATCCTGGCGGTCGAACTGGTGTTCCTGGTTTCTTATGTTGGGATGGTCGCCGTGCGGGCTGCCAATCCTGAGATCACGGGCACCGAAAAGCCGATGGAACTGGCATTTATCAATGCTATCCTCAGCTCTCCGACCCTCCCGCCACATGATCCCTGGATGTCCGGATACGCGATCTCATACTATTACTTTGGGTACATCCTGGTAGCGGTGCTCGCCAGATTAGCTGGAACCCCAGGCAGCATCGCATTCAACCTGGGGCTATCGTCGGTCTTCGCCCTCAGCGCAGCAGCAGTGTACGGCCTGGTATATAACTTACTGCATGCACGCTCCAGCCGGGAGGGCAGAGCAGAACGCCCAAGCCTGGGACTGCCCGTATTGGGACCAATCTTTGTGCTCCTGGTTGGGAACCTGGAAGGTTTTCTGCATGTGCTGCATACGCGCGGCCTGTTCTGGAAGGCGGCACCAGACGGAAGCCTGACATCCACGTTTTGGAAGTGGCTGGATATCCAGGACCTGAGCTTGCCGCCTGAGGGGCCATATTCCTGGATCCCAAGTAAGTTCTGGTGGTGGTGGCGCGCTTCCCGCGTGCTGTCGGATTACAATCTGAAGGGTGAGTTCAAGGAGATTATTGACGAGTTCCCGGCATTTTCCTACCTGCTGGGAGATCTGCACCCGCACGTGCTGGCGATGCCGTTTACCTTCTTAGCTATGACACTGGCATTAAATCTGGCTCTGGGGGGCAGCGCCGGGATGATCTCCTGGTTCCAGCACCGGGTGGGCCACCGTACCCTGGCCTGGCTGGGATTAGTTTTGGTTGTTTTTGGCCTGGCCCTCCTGTGGAGCGGACTGGGCGCGCTGAACCTGAGCTTCAGCTTGCTGGGAGCGGTCAGCTTGTTTGCCGGCGGGATTACCCTGGCTGGCCTGCGGGGAGCTATTGGCCAGCACGGATTGGGTATCTTAACTCGCCGTGATGCCGGTGAGCGCCTGGTGGGCTGTGTCCTTCACATGGATTCGGCTGGTCTGCTGCTGGCGATAGTCGTCTTAGGCGGAATGGCTTTTCTCAACACCTGGGACTTTCCGGTCTACGTGGCATTGTTCGCAGCCGCCTTTGTCCTATGGCGCTGCAGCTCAAACGGAACAGCTGCAAGTGAAATTGCTGGCGAAATCAGCGAGGAACAGCCGCTGGCACTCCCTACTATCGTACGTGAGTTCTTGATGCTGGCGGTGCTGTTGGTAATCGCCGGTGTGATCGCTTACCTGCCTTTCTTCTGGAGCTTTTCTTCTCAGGCGGGAGGGGTCATTCCCAGCCTGGTTTTTGTAACGCGCGGGATGCATCTATGGGTGATGTTTGGGATTCTACTGCTGCCAATAATCGCCTATATAGGTTATCTTTGGGCAACGTCCGACAGCCGGTTAAATCTCAGGCGAGGGGCGATATTGACGGTTTCATTGACGCTGCTATTATTTGCCTTCTCCACGCTGATCGGCGTATTGGCCACTCTGCTGCCAGGAGTGGGGGATCTATTGCTGAATCTGATGGGAGCCTCCAGTGCAGTAGAGCTGGTTCAGGCTTCTTTTGCTCGCCGCCTGGCCAGTCCGGGAGCCTGGATAACCTTACTGCTGCTGCTTTCGTTTACGGTTGCCCTGCTCTGGCCGGATAGAGAGATCCAGCCGCGCTCGGGCCGTGCCAATACAGGCATGTCGGCCATCCGCATCGGTAACGCAGACGGTTTTGCGTTGCTGCTGGTCCTGCTGGCTGGAGTACTGGTGTTAGGTCTGGAGTTCTTTTACCTGCGGGATCAATTCGGCAGCCGCATGAACACCGTCTTCAAGCTCTACTATCAAGCCTGGCTGATGTGGGCGGTTGTGGCGGCATTTGGGTCAGCGCTGCTGCTGAGGGGGCTGCGCGGCGCGGCCGGTTTTGCCTACAGTGTAGGATTGGTCGTGTTGCTTGGGCTCGGTCTGACTTATACTGTGCTTGGCTTCTGGAATAAGACGGAAGGGTTCTCTCCATCTCAAGGATGGAGCCTGGACGGTGCGGCCTATATGGAGCAGCAATCGCCGGATGACATAGCAGCCATCCGCTGGTTATCCGACGCGTCGGCGGGAGTGGTGGCCGAGGCTGTGGGAGGGAGCTACTCGATTTATGCCCGAGTGGCCACATTGAGCGGGCAGCCCAACGTGCTCGGCTGGCCTGGTCACGAGAGTCAATGGGGACGTGAAGGTGCCGAGCTCAGCACCCGCCAGGCGGATATCCAGAGGTTGTTCTGCTCTCGCAGATGGGATGAAGCGCAAGCCATAATCGAACAGTACGGAATCCGCTATATTTTCGTCGGTTCATTAGAGAGGTCTGCATACACGCCCGACACCTGTGGAACAGGGTTATACCAGGCTAAATTTGACCAGTCTCTGCAGGTCGTTTTCCAACAAGGGAATGTGACCATTTACGAGGCCCCATGAGCGCAATAGTTATAATAGTAGGTGTTACTAACCAACTGCGTCAGTCCTTGATCGTTTGATAATCGTATGAGGCAACCGCGAATCACTATCGAGCAAATATTATGGGCCCTGGTTTTGGTGCTGGCGCTGGGCGTGCGCCTGCTGGGCATCGGTGCCCGGCCGCTGTCTGATTCCGAATCGACCTGGGCGCTGCAGGCATTGAGCCTCTTCCCAGCCGGTACGAACGTCGACCCCCAGGCTCCCGGCTCCCAACCGGCATATATTGGACTTACCGGCCTGCTGTTTTCTATCCTGGGCAGCAGCAATGCCCTGGCCCGCTTGCTGCCGTTGTTGGCCGGGATTCTTCTCTGCCTGGTGCCGTACTACTTCCGGTATAAGATAGGAAGACCAGCTGCGCTGATCATGGCTGCGGGGATGGCATTGGATCCTGGTCTGGTGGCTCTTTCCCGCCTGGCAGGCAGTCCAATGACTGCGGTAGGCCTGGGCTTGTTCGGCCTGGGCTTGCTGGTCGGAGGTTATACGATCGCGGCGGGGATCTTTCTCGGGTTGGCTTTGCTCTCCGGTCCGTCTGCAATACAGGGGATTGTTATTCTTGCGCTGGTCTGGATTTTGGTACACCTGTTCCAGAGATCCGGCTGGCTGGGAGCTGCTGAAGCAGATACGGAGGTAGTCGATCGCCAGACCCTGAAACCCCTGGGCTTATCTACACTCGGCACCATCCTTCTGGCTGGCAGCTTGTTCGGCATTTTCCCCCAGGGGCTCGGTGCCTGGATTGGGGCTTTGCCTGCCTATCTCCAGGGATGGGTGACGGTATCCGGAGTGCCGGCAGCTCGTATGTTGTTGGTTTTGCTCGTATACCAACCGGCGGCGTTGATTTTTGGCCTGATCGGCCTGGTGCGCGGCTGGCAGAAAAACGCCGCTCCGGCGCAATGGCTGAGCATCTGGCTCGTCGCTGCCCTGGTATTGGTACTAATCAATCCTGCCCGCCAGATGGCAGACCTGGTATGGGTTCTGGTGCCGTTGTGGGGGCTGGCAGCGATCCTGTTGGCTGATTACCTGCCGGTTGAAAAAACTCAGCGAGCCATAGCAGCTATCCAGGCTGCAGTTGTCATCGTTTTACTGTCCCTTTTCTGGCTGAATCTAGCGGGACTCACCCAGCCCGTACCCAGTGAAAGCGCCGGATTGCTGCGCTGGCTGGTAATGGCTGGTATCCTGGTGATGATCGCTCTGTCTACCGGACTGGTGGGTTTTGGATGGTCGTGGGATACTGCCGTCCGCGGCCTTACCTGGGGATTGGTGTTATCTCTCAGTGTGTATGGGACAGCAGGGATGTGGGCGGCCTCCCAATCCGCAGCCAATCGGACGGCGATCTGGGACCCTGCCCCCTTAGCTGGACAGGCGGTCTTATTCCAGCAAACGTTGGATGGTCTGTCTACCTGGTCTACCGGTCGAAAAGAGACAATCGAGATCGTCGCTTCCGTGGATGCTCCTTCGCTGCGCTGGCTGCTGCGCACATTTCCTAACGCCAGCTTTATCCCTGAAAGGCAGGAATTCTCAAGACAGGAGTCTGTCCCGGTGGTGATCACCCGTAAATCCGAGCAGGATCCCAGCCTGGCGGCGAATTACCGCGGCCAGGATTTCGCCTGGTGGTATAACCCCATCTGGCTGGGCGCGCTGCCTGCCAGCCTGCCCAGATGGCTTGCCTACCATGAGGTGCCAGTTTCACAGGATGAGATTATTTTATGGGCCAGGGCCGATTTGTTCCCAGGAGTTGTTCTGGAGCAGAATACCGAGATCGCCCCTCCAATCGAGCAAGTGGATCAGGGAGAAGACCTGCCCCAGTAATTCCCCACCCGCTCTGCTCATGGGATTTCTCCGCGACTCAGCGTGAAGCAGCTAAGAAAGTGGCTGCTCTCCTGAGTGCAGCCGAGGCAGAATGCAGAAACCAAATATTATTACTATCGATGGTCCGGCAGGGTCTGGAAAATCTACTCTAGCGAAGGCCCTGGCGGATAGCCTGGGGTACCTTTATTTCGACACCGGGATAATGTACCGGGCCGTTACCTGGTTGGCGCTGCAGAGCGGGTTGGCAATGGAAGATGGAGTTGCGATAACCCGCCTGGCTGAGGACATTCCAATTGATGTACACCCGCCATCCAAAAAGGATGGGCGCAGTTATGACGTTTGGATTGGCACAGAGGATATCACGTGGGAAATACGCCGTCCCGAGGTGGATGCTAATGTCTCGGTGGTATCCGCCTATCCGGGAGTCCGGCGCGCCCTGTCTTCCCAGCAGCGTCGCATTGGACTGCGTGGCCGCGTGGTGATGGTCGGCCGCGATATCGGCACCGTAGTGCTGCCTGAAGCTGATTTAAAGATCTACCTGGATGCATCCGTCGAGGAAAGGGCACGCCGCCGATATAAAGAAGTGATAGCCCGCGGCGAGCAAGCTGACTATGGCTCCATATTAGAAGCAATGAAAATGCGAGACCAAATCGACTCTACCCGCGAGATCTCTCCACTGCGTCCGGCGGCTGATGCTGTGATCCTGAATTCGGATGCCTTGAGCCTGAGCCAGGTGATCGCCTGGACGAAGAGATTGGTTGCTGGCTCGCAAGCTCCAGCCGAAGATCAAGAACAATCGTGAGTGTCAAGTATACGATTCCAATGCGGGTCCGCTTGTTTCGGATGCTTTTCCGGCCTATATTCCGGGGAGTGTTCCACCTGCTGAGCAGGGTCTGCATTTCCGGGCTTGAAAACGTCCCCAAATCGGGTGCATATATCATCGCCATCAATCATATCTCTTTATACGAACCACCGCTGATGATTGCTTTCTGGCCTGTCGCACCAGAGGCTGTGGGTGCGGTCGAAATTTGGGAGCGGACCGGGCAGTCGCAGCTGGCGAGGCTGTATGGCGGCATCCCGGTGCATCGAGGTGATTACGATCGTCGGGTGCTCGAGAGGATTTGGTCCTCGTTAGAGGCTGAACTGCCTTTGCTGATCGCGCCTGAAGGAGGACGGTCGCATACGCCGGGTTTGCGAAGGGCAATGCCGGGCGTAGCCTTTGTCATTGAAAAAGCGAATGTGCCTGTCTTACCGGTTGGTGTTGTTGGCACAACCACTGATTTCCTTCAGCGTGCCTTGTACGGTAAGCGCCCTACACTGGAGATGCGTATCGGAAAGCCTATTCGCTTGCCTCCCATCGAAGGCAAAGGGGAATCTCGCCGTGAGGCTCGCCAGCATAATGCTGACTTGATCATGATCCATATTGCCAGATTACTGCCGGCAGAATACCGGGGTGTGTATGGCGCATACGTCGATACCCCCTAAACCGCGCACTGAAACCATCCGTCCGGAGATCACCCGCTTATCTGAGCTCACGATCGGAAAGCGAGTGGTGCGCAGGGTGGTGCGCCTGCTGGCGCGCTTGATTATCTGGTTGTTCACCCGCTCGCGGGTCGTTGGTCGCGAAAATATCCCTGCCAAAGGTCCGTTATTGGTCGTTACGAACCATTTGGGCGACCTGGACGCACTCCTTGGATTGTCATACTCTCCGCGGCCGATCGAACTGCTGGTCAAGGCGGATTTGTTTGATTACCCGGTTTTGGGGAAGATCCTGAATGCTTATGGCGTCATCTGGGTGCATCGTGGGCAGCCGGACCGCAGGGCGCTGAGGGCATCAGTCGATGCCTTGCGTCGATGCCGGGTGATCGGGATCGCACCGGAAGGCCGGGAGAGCCTATCTGGAGGTCTGGAAGAGGGCACTGGCGGTGCTGCTTACCTGGCGATCAAATCAGGCGCGCCGCTGCTGCCGGTCACCTTTACGGGCACGGAGAACAGCCGCATCCTTACCAACCTCCGGCGGCTGAAACGGACGCCGGTCAGCATGACGGTGGGTTCTGTGTTTCAGCTGGATCAATATCCAGACCAGCGAACCACCATTGAATTGGGCACTGAAAAGATCATGCGCACCCTGGCAAAACAGCTCCCCGCAGAGTATCAAGGTGCCTATCATATTTAGAAGTTACGCAGTTCAGGAGAGACTTCCTCCCCAAACTGCATTAGTCCTAATGTTAATGAAATACCTCATGAAAACCGGGCGTTATGACTCGAATGAATGAAGACCCAGATGAAATGACGGCGAAGGGTCACGAAATAGACGGCCTTCACGCCTCGAAATACGACCACTCCCGGTGGGAGCGTCGCCGTCGGGTTATCCGTTTCTTACTCAAGCACATCGGATTCACTTTATTGGCAAAGCTGGATCATGTTGAAGGTATTGAGAATGTCCCTGCTCAGGGCCCGGCGTTATTAATGATCAACCATATTGCGTTTATTGATCCTATCGTGGTGTTGCATGTCTTGCCGCGCAATATTGTACCGCTGGCGAAGGTAGAGGTTTACGACTACCCCATCGTCGGTATTTTCCCGAAGCTGTGGGGGGTTATCCCGGTTCGGCGGGAAGAGGTCGACCGCCGGGCAGTCCAGGGAGTACTGGAGGTCTTACGGGCGGGCGAGATCGTCCTGGTAGCTCCCGAGGGTACGCGCAGCCCAAGCCTGACACGCGGTAAAGTTGGCGTGGCTTATCTGGCTGCACGGAGTAGAGCGACCGTCGTCCCGGTCGCCATTGATGGGACGATCGGATTCCCTGCCCTGCGATTCAGTCGTGTCTGGCGCCAACCCGGGGCGGTGGTTAAATTTGGTCGTCCTTTCCGTGCCCGAGCCGGTATCAGCTATCGGGATCGAGATACGCTGCGTCTAATGACCGACGAAGCAATGTATTACCTGGCTTCCTTACTGCCGGAAAATCGCCGGGGGGTGTATGCGGATATCTCGCAGGCTACCATGGAGACGATTGAGCCTCTCTAATCCCGGATATAAACGTATGCTATAATTCTGGCATGGATGTTGCACTGGGCGGTCATACATGCCATTTCTCCTGAACATTTTCTCGACATACCCTTCAATCAGCATACCGCAGAGTTTGGTGGGACGACTTGTAACCGGATTTGGCTGGCTCGTGATGGCAGCCGTGATTATTGGGCTATTGCGATATTGGCGAAGCTATAACCGTCCAACCGACAGCCGGTACTGGGGTATCCTGATCGCCCTGGCGATCGTGATGCCATTTGCCAATCTTTTCATCGGTGTTGAACTATCGACGCCGGAAGCGTTATCCCCTCAAAATGTGCCGATTGAAACAGCCGGGCTGCCATTGATGGTCTTCTCGGCTTTGCCGACAGTCCTGGCGGCTGGTTTATTGGGACCGGCTGGGGCTGCCTTGATTGGCGCCATTTCTGGTCTGATCCAGGCACTCTGGGATTCTCACAGCCCGTTTACAATCTTAGAACTGGCAGTAGTAGGGATGGCGTTCGGTGTGGCGATGCAGCAGTGCTACCGGACTTTTTTCTACCGGTTACTGCGCCACCCGTTTTTTGCTGCCATTATTATCGCTTTGTTCTATCCCTTCATGTTCATTTTCACCGCCTCGCTGGCTGTGGATGGCTCGCTGGCAACTCGACTGGATTACGCGTTAAACCTGGTAAGCCCTGTATCGCTCGCCCTGGCGATCGAATTAATGGTCGCGGGTGTGTTTGCTGAGGTTGTGAAGCTTGGCCTGCCCACTTATTGGGGAGCGCAGGGCGGGCTGCGTCCCGCTCCATCCGAACAAAGCTTACAAGCCAGGTTTCTCCAGTCCGTCGTCCCAATTATCCTGGTACTCTTCCTGGCTTTATTGGCAGTGAATTGGGTGATGGCAGGAACAGCAGCTCGCCAGATCCTCGCAGGGCGCATGGGGGACGTCGCCCAGATGGCTTCGAAAGGTATTCCTTATTTTCTGATCGTTGGTCAGAACGAGGTCAACAAGGTTGCTGGAGTAGACTCACTGCTCTCCCTAAGCCCGGCAGAGCTGAGCGCCACCCTGGCAGAATATATGCTGCGCGTGCCCTTCTTCAATCAGTTTTATGTGCTGGATGCCTCTGGGAACTCGATCGGTGGGTACCCGAATGCTGATTATGACAGCGCACTTGCGCCAACAGACGAGCAGGTGGGTGTTCGGGTAGCGCTCCAGGGCGTTGAGTATCATGCCTATGCCATCTCACCCAAGAGCGCAGGTCGGGCGGCCCAGGTTTCGTTTATCGCACGCATCACTGATAAAGAAGGGACGCTTCAGGGAGTGCTGGTTGCGCGCGCCGATTTGGATGAAAATCCCTTTACTGTCCCGATTATCACCAGTCTGCAAAGCATGGATGAGATCGGAGGTCAGGGATTGCTGCTGGACGATAAAGGACGGATTCTCTCTCATCCCAACTCTGCCCTGGTGATGAGCGAGTACTCTGGTCGCATACCCGAGGAAGCAGAGTTCTTTGATGACCGCGCTCCGGACGGGACTCGCCAGTTGGTTTTTTACCAGCCTATCGAAGGATACCCCTGGGCAGTGGTTACAACTGCTCCGGCGCAGCAGGTGCAGGGCATCGCTCTGGAAATTGCTGCACCGGTGCTGGTCATACTCATTATCCTGGCGATCGTTACCGTGCTGGTGCTGAGATTCCGCTTGAAAGCCATAACCAGCTCTTTGCAGACACTTGCCCTCCAGTCGAGCAACATGGCGCGTGGCCAGTTAGATGAGCCTTTAACGGTGGATGGCGAGGATGAGGTCGGGCAGCTAAGGCGCACTTTCGAGCAAATGCGCCTAAGCCTCAAACAACGGCTGGATGAGCTGAACCAATTGTTAGCCGTGGTCCAGGGCGTGGCATCCAACCTGGAAGTGAGCCAGGCGGTTAAACCCGTGCTCGACTCGGCCTTGAGTTCAGGTGCCAGCGCGGCGCGCGTGATCCTGGATCCGAAGATGGTACCCGAATTGGAGGGCGTACATCGTTCTCCCGTAGCGTACTCTGCCGGTCTCAAAGGCGAGGCATACAGCTATCTGGATGCCCAAATATTAAGCCTGACTCGCCAGCAGGAGCGGTTAGTGATGAATAACGTTATGCGGCCCAGGCTGCTGCGCTTCGGTGCCACAGATGCTCACCCGGATTCATTGATGGCGGTTGCTCTGCGCCATGAAAACCAGTACTATGGATCGATGTGGGTGGCGTATGACCAGGCACACACTTTCCCGGAGGAGGAAGTGCGCTTTGTGGTCACGCTGGCTGGTCAGGCAGCTTTGGCAGCCGCGAACGCACGCCTGTTCTTAAATGCTGAAATTGGACGCCAGCGTTTATCCGCGATCCTGGCCTCGACGCCAGAGCCGGTATTGGTTACCGACCAGCAAAACCGGCTGCTGCTTGCCAACCCGGCAGCCTGGCGTGTGTTAGGCCTGGGTGTGGAGTGGGAAGAGGGCAAACCGATCAACGAGGTGATTAGCCAGAAGGATCTGCTGGCGCTGCTGGATAGCAAGGCAGATGATAAACGGGCGGTGGAAGTGAATATGCCAGACGGCCGCATCTACTATGCCAGCGCCAGCTCTGTGTTTGCAGAGGGCCATCGCGTCGGCAGGGTTTGCGTGCTAAGGGACATCACTTCGTTCAAAGAACTGGATGCGCTGAAATCTGAGTTTGTTGCTACGGTCAGCCATGATCTGCGCTCCCCTCTGACGCTGGTGCGTGGTTATGCTTCGATGCTGGAAATCGTCGGAGAGGTTAATGATCAGCAGACCAGCTACGTTCGTAAGATCATCCTCGGGGTAGAAGATATGTCCAGGTTGGTGAACGACTTACTGGATCTGGGGCGTATCGAAGCCGGGGTCGGTCTGCAGGTGGGTAAGGTGCCGGTGCGCGAGGTGGCCGAGCGGGTAACGAGTTCTTTACAGCCCCAGGCAACGCAGAAGAAAGTACATCTCAGCACGGATATCCCCCAGCAAACCCCGCCATTTATTGAAGCGGATCAGGCACTGCTGCAGCAAGCTTTGCACAACCTGGTAGATAACGCCATCAAGTACACCGATCCGCTTGGAAAAGTGCAGGTCAAGGCCGAAGTGCGCCAGGATATGATGGTCTTTATCATCAGTGATACCGGCAGCGGTATATCGCCCCTGGATCAACCGCGCATTTTCGAGAAATTCTTTCGCAGCTCAGCCCAGAGCGGCAGACGCCCACATGGGACCGGGCTGGGACTGGCAATCGTCAAGTCGATTGCCGATCGGCATGGCGGCAAAGTATGGGTGGAAAGCCAGCTTGGCAAGGGGAGTGTATTCTACCTGGCTGTTCCAATCCGTCGCGGCTAGTTGAGCCCCGAGTGGTACCAAGAAATCCGGCCTTCCATCGCTTAGCAGGCCCTGATTCCCCTGGCAATTGGGTTTAAAGGTTCTCTGGTATAATGCAACGCAAGATTATTTGGGTGGGCCTGCCAGACCGCCCCTTAAAATTATGCATAGAGAGCAGCACTTGATCGGCGATGCCAGATTGGCATAACAGCTGCTGAGGAGCACAACTTGGCATTCAATCCCCTTAACTGGCTGCTGGGATTCTTCTCATTAGATATCGGCATAGATTTAGGCACAGCCAATACCCTGGTGAATGTCCGGGGGAAGGGAATTGTAATCAACGAACCCTCCTGGGTAGCCATCGACAAACGCACCCGCTTACCCCTGGCGATCGGCGCAGAAGCGAAGGAGATGGTCGGTCGTACTCCCGCGAATGTCGTCGCTGTCCGCCCCTTGCGGGATGGGGTGATCTCTGAGTTCGAGATCACCCAGGCGATGTTAGAATATTTTATTGGTAAGGCTCACGAACAGAGCATTGTGCCGGTGCCTCGCCCGAGGGTTGTTATTGGTATCCCCTCCGGCGTAACCGAGGTGGAAAAGCGCGCCGTTTATGATGCGGCTTTGTCAGCCGGTGCGCGCGAGGTGTATTTGATAGAAGAGCCAGTGGCAGCCGCGCTGGGCGCCGGTTTGCCAGTGGCAGAAATCCGCGGAAGCATGATCGTTGATATCGGCGGCGGTACGTCAGAGGTAGCAGTGATGTCAATGGGTGGCGTGGTAGTTTCTCGCTCCCTGCGCGTGGCTGGCGATGAAATGGATGAAGATATTGTCCAATACATGCGCAATAAATACAATTTGCTGATCGGTCTGCGCATGGCAGAACAGTCGAAAATTGCCATTGGCTCGGCTTACCACTTACAAGAAGAGAAGACCATGCTTCTGCGCGGGCGCAACCTGGTAACAGGCTTACCTGAAGCCGTTGAAGTCTCTTCAGTCGAGCTGCGTGAAGCCATATCCGGCTCCGTCCAGACGATCATAGATACCGTTATGGATGCCCTGGACGAAGCTCCTCCGGAGATCATCGCCGACCTGATGGAAACGGGTGTCTGCCTGGCTGGAGGCGGTGCACTCTTACAGGCGCTGGACAGGCGCCTGACCGATGAGCTGCATATCCGTGTCTGGGTAGCTGAAGATCCTATGAGCTGTGTTGCCCGCGGCGCAGGGATGATCCTGGAAGACCTGGATCACTTAAGCCGCCTGCTGGTAGGCCTGGAACGCGGCAGCACAAGGCACAGCTAACCAGCCTATCGAGCGCCCTTCCCTCGCTTATTCGTGCCCGGCGCTCCCAACGTATCGACGTACTTGAACATGACGTTTTCTCGCTCATTGCAATCGATTGTCTTTATCTTGATCGCTCTGGGCATTGTCGGTCTGGCTCTGGGCGGCTACCTGACGCCGGTCTCTCGCATCCTGCTCGACCCAGTGGTAACAGCACAAACGTGGATTGCCACCCGCTACCAGGCAATCCAGGATTTCGTCAGCGCGCCACAAGATACCATCCGGCTCCGCCAGCGTAACGCTGAATTGGAGGCCGAGATTTCACGGCTGCAGACACAGGTGATTGAGCTCCAGCAGCAGCTCTCAGTAACCAATATCCTGTCTGCATTGGTGGATTTCGCCCGTGCCAATCCAGAGAACACCTACCAGGCTGCGGCTGTGATCGGTTATGATGCCAGCCCGTTTGTGCGCTACGTATTAATCAACCTCGGCTCAGATCAAGGCCTGCGAAGAGGTATGCCAGTTGTCACTCAGGCGGGGCTTGTAGGGCGAGTTGCGGCGGTCACCGCCAGCGCGGCGCGCGTACAATTAATCACAGATCCGGCATCCTCGGTAAATGTCCGCTTACAGCCCTCGGGTGCCCAGGCGGTGCTTACCGGGCAAATCACTGGCGATGTTCTTCTGGACATGATCCCCCAGGAAGCAAATGTCCAGACTGGCGAGCTCGTGCTTACATCGGGTCTGGGGGGCGGATACCCCCCCGATTTGCTCATTGGCCAGGTGTCGAGCACCCGCAGTCAGGCTCAGGCTTTGTTCCAGAGTGCGACGATCCAGACAGTAGTGGATTTCTCACAGCTGGAGATTGTCCTGGTCATTACCAATTTTCAGCCCATCGATACCGAGCCTCTGCTGCCCCAGGAGGAGACACCCTGAAGCCTGGCAAGATCTTATCGGCTATGAACATGCCAGTGTTCGTTACCGCGCCATGCTCGCCTCCTCGACACAGTCATGACTACCCTGATCTCAATCCCCATCATGGGTATTCTGGCTATCCTGCAATCCAGTATAGTCAGCCGTCTGCCTTTGCTGCACGGCACTGCCGATCTAATCTTGCTGATGATTGTGGCCTGGGCGCTGCAGAAGCGCGTAGATACCCCCTGGCAATGGTGTATAATCGGCGGGCTGATGTTCAATATCGTCTCAGCGGTGCCTTTTGGGATCCCGCTGTTGGGATACGCCCTGACCACCGCCATAGCTTTGTTGCTGCGGCGGCGAGTCTGGCAGGTGCCGGTTCTGGCGATGATCCTGGTGACGTTTTTAGGTACGCTGATTTCTCAGAGCATCACCTTATTGGCTTTACGAGTGGTGGGCAGCTCGATCTCAATCCCACAGGCATTAAACCTGGTGATGCTGCCCAGCCTGTTGATGAATATCCTGTTTGCTGTGCCGGCGTACTCCCTGGCGTCTGAGCTGGCTGATTGGTTGTATCCGGAAGAGATAAAGGTATGAGCAATTCACCTTCACTGCATAATCACCTGCAAACATGGAGGATCACGGTTTTCATCCTGGTGATTTTTGGCGTTTTTCTGATCTATGTAGCGCGCCTGTTCAGCTTGCAAATAGTTGAAGGTCCAGTGTGGCTTGCCCAAGCGGAAGATAATCGCACCGAAGTCGAAAATATCGCTGCTACGCGGGGCGTGATCTATGACCGTAATGGAACAGTACTGGCTCGCAATATCGCCTCTTACAATGTACTCCTCACTGCAGCAGAGTTGCCGGATGATGAGGCCGAGGTTCAGGAGATATACCGAGAGCTGTCCGAGCTGCTGGACATCCCGGTGAACGGTGGCGATCTCACGACCGAGAACCCGTATGTGCCGTGTATATCAGATCACGGTATTGCTGAAATTGCAGAATATGGCGAGACTGCCACCCCTTACCAGGGAGTCCAGATCGCGTGTGATGTCGACAAGAACCTGGCAATGATTGTCCAGGAAAGATCTATCGATTGGCCCGGCATTTCGGTTGAGATCCAACCGATCCGTGATTACCCCACTGGATCCTTGACCGCCTCATTGATCGGTTTCCTAGGCCCTATTCCGGCAGCTCAAGAGTCTGAGTTTCGCGCCAAGGGTCTGGTGCCTAACCGGGACAAGGTTGGCTACGCCGGACTGGAGCTTCAATACCAGGACCTGCTGGCTGGTCAAAATGGTACCCGGATGGTAGAGAAAGATGTCGCCGGACAGACTTTGCGAACAGTGGGTGAAGTTGAGCCGGCTGACGCAGGCAACAGCCTGCGCCTGACCATCGATACCCGCCTTCAGCAAGCGGCAACCGCCATCCTGGAACGTGAGATCAACTACTGGAACACCTTTCTGAACACGATCCGGTCTACCAGCGGGGTGGTGATCGCCATGAATCCCAAGACGGGTGAGGTGCTGGCGATGGTCTCCTACCCGACCTATGAGAACAATCGCATGGCGCGCTTGATCCCATCGTATTACTATGAGCAGCTCATCCAGGATCCCGCCAATCCTCTATTGAACCATGCAGTCGGAGACGTACTGCCAGCCGGCTCGGTGTTCAAGCTCTCAACCGCAATTGGCGCCTTGAATGAAGGGGTTGTCACCCCCGAACAGATACTCCAAACCCCGCCATTCATCACGATAACCGAGAAGTACTTTGCCAATGATCCTGGTACACAGAGAAGATTTGTCGATTGGACTGATGAGGGTTTCGGTCATCTGGATTTCCTGGGCGGTATTTCGAATTCGAGCAACGTCTATTTCTATAAATTGGGCGGCGGCTACGGTGATGAGGTACCAGAGGGTCTGGGCATTTGCCGGCTGGGCACTTACGCCCGCGCCTTAGGTTACGGTGATTATCCAGGGATTGACCTCCCCGAAGAAGAAAAAGGATTGATCCCTGACCCGCAGTGGAAGCGGATCACTCACGGTGAGAGCTGGTCTACCGGCGATACGTACATCTCCAGCGTAGGTCAGGGCTATGTGTTGGCGACCCCGCTGCAGGTATTGATGTCGGCCTCGGTCATCGCTAATGATGGCAAACTGGTCGAGCCTGCCCTGGTGCGTGAAGTGTTAGACAGCGAAGGTAATGTGGTGCAGCCGTTTGAACCCTACCAGCGCTGGGATATAACCACAGACACTATCATCCAGGAATACTACGATACGACCATCCGCGGTTGCGAGGCGATCGAAGGACAGACAAAAACTGTCCAGCCCTGGGTCATCGAAAAAGTCCAGGAGGGCATGCGGCGGGCGGTCACCGCTGGGACGCTTAAAAAAATCCAGGATTACTACAACCTGCCGTTTGCTGTTGCTGGCAAGACGGGCACGGCTGAATACTGCGACCAATATGCATTGGCTAAAAACCGCTGTATCCCAGGAGAGTGGCCCTCCCACGCCTGGACGGTTGCTTATGCTCCATATGATGATCCTGAGATCGCGGTCGTCGCTTTTGTCTACAACGGCGGTGAAGGCTCCAGCGTCGCCGGACCGATCGTATTCCAGCTCCTGGATGCTTATTTTGAATTGAAGAGCATCGACAATGCGATCCAGGTTCAGTGATGCTATAATTCTACGGATGGGTGGTGGCACAGGCCAATAGCCAGTATGCAGCCTAGCGTACAGATCAAAGGAATCCGTGATGGTTTGTTGATCATCCTGGGTGAGGGCGCCTGGGAGGAAATCCGCGAAGCTCTGTTCGGTCAGCTGGATCAACAGGCTGATTTTCTGCGTGGTGCTCGCCTGGCGTTGGACGTGGGCAACCGCATCCTTAAAGCAGCTGATCTGGGCCAGCTGCGCGACCAGCTCTCCGACCGGGGGCTATCCCTATGGGCGGTAATGAGCAACTCACCGGTCACCGAACAGACAGCTCAGACCCTGGGATTAGCGACCCGCATCTCGAAACCAGTTCCTGACCGGGTTGCTCCTCCCGCTAACACCACCATAAGTGGAGGCGAAGGGGCGGTGCTTGTACGGCGCACGCTGCGCTCCGGGTACAGCCTCAAACATTCCGGGAATGTGATTGTGATTGGAGATGTCAATCCCGGGGCAGAGATCGTTGCCAGCGGCAACGTGATTGTGTGGGGGCATCTGCGCGGTATGGTGCATGCAGGCGCCGAAGGGGATGAAAACGCGGTGGTCTGTGCGTTGGACCTGGCACCCACGCAGCTGCGTATTGCGGGCTTAATCGCTATCACACCCAAAAGGCGCGGCAAACCGCAGCCTGAGATGGTAATGGTTTCCAACGGTCAGGTTGTTGCAGAGTTGTGGAATCCGAAGGGTAAATAAGACGAAAGGTAATCATGGCGGGTAAGGTGATCACGGTAACTTCGGGCAAAGGGGGCGTGGGTAAAACTACAGCCACTGCCAACCTGGGCGCCGCTCTGGCTGTGTCCGGAGAAAGAGTTGTGTGCGTAGATGCTGATATCGGTCTGCGTAATCTGGATGTTGTGTTAGGTCTGGAAAATCGCATCGTTTACGATCTGGTCGATGTGGTGGAAGGGCGCTGCCGTCTACGGCAGGCGCTGATCCGGGATAAGCGCTTGCCTGATCTGTACCTGATCCCGGCGGCTCAGACCAGAGATAAAAGCGCAGTCACACCCAGTGACATGGTGCGCCTGTGCAACGAGCTGCGTGAGGAGCATGACTGGATATTGATCGACTCACCGGCGGGCATCGAGCGCGGCTTCCGCAACGCGGTCGCACCGGCGGATACTGTCCTGGTGGTGACCAATCCGGAAGTATCGGCAGTCCGCGATGCTGACAGGATCATCGGCCTGGTTGAAGCCGAGGAGAAAGGTCCTGCCAGGCTGTTGATCAACCGCATCCGTCCAAATATGGTCCGGCGTGGAGACATGCTCTCAGCTGAAGATGTCCTGGAGCTGCTGGCGATCGAGCTGATCGGAATGGTGCCTGAGGACGAAAATATCGTCACCAGCACCAATCGCGGCGCGCCGATCGTCCTGGATGGGAAAAGCCGTGCCGGGCAGGCTTTTCGCAATATTGCTCGCCGGCTGCGTGGCGAAGACGTGCCCTTTATGAATATGGAAGAAGAGAGCTTCTTCGGGCGGCTCACGCGCTTTATTCGCTCGGGAGGATAATGAGATGAATCGTTTCTTCGACCGTCTCCTTGGGCGCGATCAGCGCAGCGCTCGCCAGGCTAAAGAACGAATGAAGCTCGTGCTCATCCATGATCGTACCGACCTGACCCCTGATGCGTTGGATCGCCTGAAAGATGATCTGATCCAGGTTATCTCTCGCTACATCGAGATCGATCCGAGCGCGGTCGGGATCCAAGTTGCGCAGGAAGGCCGCGAGCAGCGCCTGATTGCTGATATCCCCCTGCGCCCAGTGGGACGTAGAAAGATAGGCTGAGCCTCTCCTCGTTTAGAGCTGGTATTAAATCTGTATGCGCAACACGATTGCTTCCAACTGGCGTTATTTCGATTTCTGGCTGCTCGGCGCGGTAGCAGTGCTGACTATTTTTGGGATTACCATGATCCGCTCAGCTGTGGCTGGTAATATCGAGCTGACTACAGAGACGAATGTCGTCAACCGCCAGATTATCTTCACGATCCTGGGATTCTTTGTCGTCATTGCTACAGCAGCGATTGATTACCACCTGTGGGCATCAATCAGCCGTACGATGTACATCTTGGTGGTGATTGCTTTGGGAGTGCTGTTTATCGTTGGGGCAGCGGTTTATGGCTCAGCACGCTGGTTCGAGACCAGCTATTTCAATATCCAGCCATCGGAACTGGCCAAGATCGTCATCATCCTCGTGCTGGCAGAGTATTTTGCACGCACCCAGACTGAGAACCATGATCTAAGGTGGGTTCTGCGCAGCTTTCTCATGACGTCGGGTATTGTGATCTGGATACTGCTGCAGCCTAATTTAAGCACTTCGATCGTCATCCTGGTTGTCTGGTTTGCCCTGTTATGGGCAGCCGGCTTGCGGTTAGTCCACCTGGGACTCTTCATCGGTGCGGCCGTGGTTCTGCCTTTCATCTCCTTCCCCTTCCTGGCAGATTATCAACAGGCGCGCATCATGAATTTTCTCTTCCCTAATCCTGAGGCCAGTTATGGCGATATCTACAATGTCCAGCAGGCGCTGATCAGCATCGGTTCCGGCGGCTGGTTTGGACAGGGATATGGTCACGGTACCCAGGTTCAGCTGCGTTTCTTGAAGGTGCGCTGGTCCGATTTTATCTTCTCTGCCATGGCAGAGGAGTTCGGTTTCGTGGGTGTTGTACTGATCATGGTCTTGTTGATCTTCGTCGTGCTGCGCTGCCTGCGAGCCGCCCGCCTGTCACGTGACACCTATGGCGCTCTCATCGCATATGGCGTGGCTACGTTGATCGCCTTCCAGGCCCTGGTGAATATCGGCGTGAATCTCAATATGCTGCCTGCCACCGGGCTGACCTTGCCTTTTGTGAGTTATGGCGGCAGCTCGCTGCTATCTGCCCTCCTGGGCATCGGGCTGGTGCAGAGCGTGATCATCCGCCATAAAGCCTTAGAGTTCTCGGCGGGGAATACAACCAATAAGTAAGGAGGGCTATGCCCGATAAGACTGCGAGTCCGGTGCGCGTCCGTTTTGCGCCCTCTCCGACCGGACGGACCCATCTGGGGAGCGGGCGCACTGCATTATACAATTACCTGCTGGCGCGCCAGACGGGCGGACAGTTTATCCTGCGCATCGAGGATACCGACCAAAAACGATATGTGCCGGGCGCCGAGAAGGAGCTGATCGACAGCCTGCACTGGCTGGGATTGGATTGGGATGAAGGCCCGGATGTAGGCGGTCCGTATGCGCCGTATTATCAATCCCAACGTAAGGAGATTTACCAGCAGTCTGCCCTAGAGCTGGTAGAGCGAGGGCATGCATACTACTGCTTCTGCAGTCCAGAGCGCCTGGCAGTGGTGCGCAAGGAGCAGCAGATGCGCAAGGAGCCGATGCTCTATGATCGCACCTGCCGCCGGTTGGAGTCAGATGAAGTCAAGGCCCGGGTAAGGGCGGGCGAGCCGCACGTGGTGCGCTTCAAGACTCCCGACGAAGGCAGCATCACGGTGCGCGATTACCTGAGCGGCGAGATCACAGTCAAGAACCGTGTGCTGGATGATTTCATCCTGGTGAAGTCGGATGGTCTGGCAGTGTATCACCTGGCGGCCATGGTGGATGACCACCTGATGAAGATTACGCATGTCTTGCGCAGTGCCGAGTGGCTGTCTACATTTCCGCTGCACGGGCACATTATCCGCGCTTTCGGCTGGCAGGAGCCGGAATTTGTGCATTTATCCTTATTATTGAAGCCCAGCGGCAAGGGTAAGATGAGCAAGCGCGAGTCTGCCCAACTGATGCAGGACGGTTATTCAATCTTCGTGACAGATCTGAAGGATCTGGGATATGTGCCTGAGGCGGTGGTCAACTGGACTGCCCTGATGGGCTGGAGCTACGACGATCATACGGAGTTCTTCACCTTGCACGACCTGGTAGAGAAGTTCAGCCTGGAAAAGCTCAATCCATCCCAAGCCGCGATCAACTTCACCAAGCTAGATTATTTCAATGGCATGCATATTCGCGAGCTGAGCAGCGCCGACCTGGCGCAGCGAGTACGTCCCTTCTTCGAGGCGGGCGGCTACACCGTGGACGAGGATAAGCTGCTGCAGGTTGCCCCGCTCATTCAAGAACGCATCGTCAGCCTGGATGATGCCCTGCCGATGGCTGGATTCTTCTTCAAGGAAGATGTCCACCCGGCGCCGGAGGAGCTGGTGGGGAAGAAGATGAGCGCCAGCGAATCTGCACGGGCAGCCCAGAGCGCTTACGAGATCCTGGCAGGTTTGCCGGAGATCAGCCACGAGACTGCCGAGGTGCCGCTGCGGGCGCTGGCTGAGCAGCTGGATTTGAGCGCAGGCCAGCTGTTTGGGATCTTGCGTGCGGCTGTGACCGGTCAGACGATCAGCCCGCCCTTGTTCGAGAGTATGGCGGTAATTGGCAAGGCAAAAGTGCTGGAACGCCTCCGGCAGGCAATCGCCACTCTGGAAGCGATGGCATAACGCATAAGACCCGCTGTAAGGCGGGTTTTTCTGCTCATTCCAACGACCCGGAAACCTCGACGATGAAGTCTGCGACCGCTTTAAATACTGTCTGACGCTGCAGATCGCGTGCCAGGTTGTGACCGCTCTTTTCGATCCAAACGAGCTGTTTCTCGGGACTGCCCAGCTTTTCATAGATCAGCTCGGCATGCTTATCTTGGGGACGCACGGTTTGGTCGTCTTTAGAGTAAATCAGCAAGGCCGGCGCGGTCACCAAGGGTAATCCAGCGTACATTTCGGATAATAAGAGATTAAACTCCAGCGCCCCCTTGATTGGGTCGACAGGATAAGCTGTGTGCAGTTTTTCCGCCTCTTTATCCTGCCAATCACTGGGTGCCTTAGGATTGGTCTTCTTAAACAGGCTGATAAACTTGAGCGCTGGCACCAGGCGTGGATTGATAGGAATGCTGTAGGGAGCAGCCAAGGCAACCACCCCGGCAACCGGACAACCGGGCGTGAGGCGCGCGGAGGCGAAAGTCAGCGAAAGCACACCACCTAAAGAAATCCCGATGACATAAATTTTATCTGCGATACCCGAAAGGTATCGATAACCATCCTCGACGCTGACCAGCCAGTCCTGCCAGCGGGTACGCGCCATATCTTCGATCTGCGTGGCATGGCCCGTCAATCGGACCCCCAGAACACTGTGACCCTGCCCGGCCAGGTATTCCCCCAACCAGCGCATTTCCTTAGGGGTACCCGTAAAGCCGTGCACCAGTAAACAACCCACCGGTCCACCGGGGAAAAAGAAAGGTTCAGCGGTTGGGATAATCAACTATGCTGCTCAGTTATTCGCTTTTTCGATCTTTGCCCAGGTATCTCGCAGTGTGATCGTGCGGTTGAAGATCAGGCTGCCAGCCCGTGAATCGGGATCGACACAGAAGTATCCCTGGCGCTCGAACTGGAACCGGTCGCCGGGCTGGGCTGAGATCAGGCTGGGCTCTACCTTGCAGCTGCTCAGCACCTGCATCGAGTCCGGATTGAGGCTGTCCATAAACGTCTGGCCTTCAGCCACCTCCAGGGGATTGGGTTTGTTAAACAAGCGGTCGTAGAGGCGCACTTCGGCATCCAGTGCGTGGGATGCCGAGACCCAGTGCAGTGTGCCCTGCACCTTGCGCCCGTCCGGGGCGTAGCCGCCGCGGGTCTCAGGATCGTATGTGCAGCGCAGCTCAATCACGTTGCCCTGGCTGTCTTTGATGACCTCCACACAATTAATAAAATACCCGTAGCGCAGACGCACCTCACGACCCGGCGCCAGGCGGAAATACTTGGGCGGCGGCGTCTTGCGGAAATCGTCTGCATCGATGTAGATCTCGCTGCTGAAGGGAATCTTGCGCGTGCCGGCAGAGGGGTCCTCGGGATTGTTGACCGCCTCCAGTTCTTCTAATTGCCCGGCGGGGTAGTTGGTGATCACCACTTTCAGGGGATTCAGCACGCCCATCACGCGCGGAGCCCTGCGGTTCAGGTCTTCGCGCACGCAGTGCTCCAGCAGCGAGACATCCACAATGCTCTCGTTTTTCGCCACGCCGACCCGGTCGATGAAATCGCGGATGGCTTCAGTTGTGAAACCGCGCCGGCGCATACCGGACAGCGTAGGCATGCGCGGGTCATTCCAGCCGTGTACAAAGCCCCTATCTACCAGCTGCTTCAGGAAGCGTTTGCTCAGGACGGTGTAGGTGATGTTCAGGCGTGCAAACTCGATCTGGCGGGGGTGGTAGATCCCCAGCTCGTCCAGGAACCATTCGTAGAGCGGGCGATGGTCCTCGTAAGCGATGTCGCACAGTGAATGGGTCACGCCCTCAATCGAATCGGACTGCCCGTGGGCGTAGTCGTACATCGGGTAGATGCACCACTGGTCGCCGGTGCGGTGGTGGCTGGAGTGCAGGATGCGGTACATGACCGGGTCGCGCAGGTTGATATTGCCCGAGGCCATATCGATCTTGGCGCGCAGCACGCGCGCCCCATCCGGGAACTCACCCGCCCGCATGCGCTTGAACAAGTCCAGGTTCTCGGCAATGCTGCGGCTGCGGTACGGGCTTTCCTTGCCAGGCTCTGTGAGCGTGCCGCGGTACTGGCGGATCTCCTCGGCGCTCAGGTCATCGACATACGCCTTGCCCTTCTCGATCAGCTTGATCGCCCACTGGTAGAGCTGCTCGAAGTAGTCAGAGGCGTAGAACTCGCGATCCTGCCAGTCAAAACCCAGCCAGTGGATGTCCTCCTTGATCGAATCGACGTATTCCACGTCTTCTTTCACCGGGTTCGTGTCGTCGTAGCGCAGGTTGCACTTGCCGCCAAACTCTTCGGCGACGCCGAAGTCGATGCAGATCGCCTTGGCGTGGCCGATGTGCAGATAGCCGTTAGGCTCAGGCGGAAAGCGGGTATGCACCCGGTCGTACCTGCCGGTGCGCAGGTCTTCCATCACGGCTGCCCGCAGGAAATCCTTCGGCGCTTTGGTCTCGTTTTCTTCTCCGGTCAGGATCGGTTCGGCGTTATTGCTCATAGCTAACCTCGTTAGTGGTGCAGTCCGTTACCAGCACCAGGGTGGAAGGCTGCTGCAGATACCCTGGTGGGCAGGTAGTTGTTCGCCCAATTATAACAAACGCTTCCCTTAATGAAGCTAATTTGACGGTCGATGCGCTTCGTGGTAAAATATCGACCGCTCAACCTTGGGGGTTCGTCTAGTGGTAGGACAGCAGACTCTGGATCTGTATGCCGAGGTTCGAATCCTCGACCCCCAGCCAGGCCGAAGCCGGATTATCTAAGATAATCCGGCTTCTCGCTTCTAAATGACATGGCGTTTGCCAACTTTGCAGCTTCTCAGCGGAATGATCGCACCCACATTCTCACATGCTATAATCCCATCACTATGATCCTGGTAACAGGAGGAACGGGCTTTATCGGCAGGGCGCTGGTGCGCAGCCTGGTGCAGGCGGGTTATTCGGTGCGAACGCTGATCCGGCCCTCGCCGTACACTCCGGATCTTCCGCACGGAGTGCCAATCGAGGTAGCCGTGAGCAGCCTGGCAGATGAGCGCGGTTTACGAGCGGCGATGGTCGGCGTAGATGTGGTTTACCACCTGGCGGGTGTGGAGCGCGGCGGCGCATACACAAACCTGGAGCAGGTAGATATCCGCGGCACGCGCGCCATTACCGATGCGGCTGCAGACGCGGGCGTGGAGCGTATATTTTTTGTCAGCCACCTGGGCGCTGACCGCGCCTCAGCTTATCCCGTGATCAAGGCCAAGGGCATCGCCGAGGAGTTTATCCGCCGCAGCGGGATTGATTACACGATCTTACGCTCAGCAATCGTTTACGGCCCGCAGGACGGATTTACCACCGGTCTGGTGCAGCTTCTGCATGGCTTACCTTACATATTTCTTGTGCCCGGCGATGGCAAGACAATGCTCCAACCCCTGTGGGTTGAGGACCTGGTCACCTGCCTGACCTGGGCGCTGGATGATGAGACCACCCGCAATGAGACGTACGAGCTTGGCGGGCCGGAATACTTCACCTTTGATCAGCTGATGACCTTATTGATGCAAGCGGCAGGCATCAACCGCCGCCTGGTACACACCCGCCCCCCGTATGTGCGCTGGCTGACCGTCTTCCTGGAAGCAATCTTCCCGGGCCTGCCCAGCTCGGTGTACTGGCTGGATTACCTGGCGATCAACCGCACCTGCGCTCTCGATACCATGCCGCGCATATTCAACCTGATGCCTTCCCGCATGTCTCAGCGGCTTGATTATCTCAAAAGCACCACCTATCAAGGTCTGAGCTGGCGGGATTTGCTGCGACGGCGCAGCCGCCGCAGCCGGAGCAGCATATCTTGAACGAGAAACCGGCGATATATATCCTGGAATCCCCCGAGGATCTTTTGGCGGTGGAAGCCCTGCAGCGCCAGGTGTGGCCCGGAAGCGAGACGGAGGTTGTTCCAGCTCACATGCTGATCGCGGCTGTCCATAATGGGGGCCTGGTGATGGGAGCGTACGATGACGAGGTCAGCCCAATGCAGCTGGTGGGCTTTGTGTTCGGCTTTCCGGGGCTGTATTCCACACCCGATGGACCGCGCCTCAAGCTCCACTCGCACATGCTGGGAGTGCACCCGGGCTACCGTAACCGGCAAATAGGGTTTCTGCTCAAGCGCGCCCAATGGCAGATGGTGCGCCACCAGGGGATAGACCGGATCACCTGGACGTTCGATCCGCTGTTAAGCCGCAATGCACATCTCAACCTTGCCCGCCTGGGAGCAGTGTGCAACACCTACTTACGCTCCGTGTACGGCGAGCTGCGGGATGGCCTCAACGCCGGCCTGCCTTCCGACCGCTTCCAGGTGGATTGGTGGGTGAACTCACAGCGAGTCAACCGCCGCTTGACCCGCCGCGCCCGCGCTCCGCTGTCCCTTGAACACTACCTGGGGGCAGGCGTGGAGGTGCTCAACTCGACCAGCGTGGACACACGCGGACTCTCACAACCGGCGGAGGCTGTCCGGGGCCATGACCAGCAGCCGATTGTGCTGGTCGAGATCCCCGAGGATTTCAACGCTCGCAAGAGAGCCGATCCTGCCCTGGCATTCGCCTGGCGCATGCACATACGCGGGATTTTCGAAGATCTGTTTGCTGCCGGCTATCTGGCGACCGATTTTATTCACCAGCCGGACACGTACTCGCGCAGCTTTTATGTGCTGGTCAACGGGGAAGCTACCCTGTGAGGAACCTATGCAAATCGACCTGATCACCCTGCGCCACCTGCGCATGCCCCTGGTGGCTCCCTTCGAGACGTCCTTCGGGCGGATCGAGGCGCGCGACTGCATCCTGATCGAGATCGCCAGCCAGGGCCTGACCGGCTATGGCGAATGCGCCGCCGACCGCGATCCGGGCTATTCGTACGAGACAGCCGGCACGGCCTGGCACATTCTGCGGGACTTCATCGCTCCCCAGATCCTGGGGCAGGATATCGGCTCCCCGCAGGAATTCCAGGATCGGGTAAGCGGCGTGCGCGGCCACCTGATGGCGAAAGCGGGGGTGGAGATGGCGCTGTGGGACCTGACCGGCAAGCGGGAAGGCCGCAGTCTGCGCGAGCTGCTGGGCGGCGTGCGGCGGGAAGTCGAAGTGGGCGTTTCGGTCGGTCTGCAGGCTTCGCCCGCGGCGCTGGTGGATACCATAGGCGGTTACCTGAGCCAGGGCTACCGGCGCATCAAGATCAAGATCAAGCCCGGGCGGGACGTGTCTGAGGCACGCGCCGTGCGCGAGGCATATCCAGACCTGCGCCTGCAGGTGGATGCCAATTCGGCATACAGCCTGGAGAGCGCCGGGGCTTTGCGCCCGCTGGATGATCTGGACCTGCTGCTGATCGAGCAGCCGCTGGCGGAGGATGACTTATGGGATCACAGCCGCCTGCAGGCGCAGCTCTCCACGCCTATCTGCCTGGACGAAAGCATCCTCTCCGCCCGGCATGCCCGGCAGGCGCTCGAGATGGGCGCCTGCCGCATCATCAACATCAAGCCCGGCAGAGTAGGGGGACTCAACCAGGCGCTTGCCATCCATGACCTGTGCTACCGGCAGGGGGCGCCGGTGTGGTGCGGGGGCATGCTCGAGACCGGCGTGGGGCGGGCAGCCAACCTGGCCCTGGCTTCCCTGCCCGGCTTCAGCCTGCCCGGCGATATCTCGGCCTCTGACCGCTACTACATCCAGGATATCACCCGCCAGCGCTTCCAGCTCAACCCAGACAGCACGATCAGCGTGCCGGACGGGCCTGGCCTGGGGGTGGAGATCGACCCGGATGCCCTGGAGCGCTTCACCATCGAGAGCATGATCGTACGCCAGGTCTAACCCGGGATTTCCACTATACCTGATTTGATCGAACAGGGATGGACAGGATATACAGGATGGGTGAATGGCTCCGTGGTGCCTTGTATCCTGGGTATCCTGGCGATCCTGTTGAATTCCATTATTTTCATCATTTTGCGTGGCCCACGAAGTGCGAGCAGCTTTTCGTGTTCCTCCTCCCCGTTTTGTTGCGTTTTAAAGGACAGTGGGCTATACTTTTCTTAACCAGAGGAGGAAATATGCGCATCTACGATATCACCCTGACCCTCAGACCGGATATGCCCGTCTGGCCCGGCGACCCCAGCGTGGAAATCGAGCGAGTGTCTAAAATGGAAGAGGGGGCGAGCAGCAATGTGACCTACCTGCGCATGAGCGCCCATTCCGGCACACATGTTGACGCTCCCTATCACTTTCTGGACGGCAGCGCCCCGACCGTCGATAAGCTGGCGCTGAAGACCCTTACCGGGCGGGTGTACGTGCTGGAACTGCCGGATGTCGACCTCATCACCGCCAAAGTCCTGGCGCAGGCCGATATCCCGCCCCGCACCCGGCGGCTGATCTTCAAGACGCGCAATTCCCAGCTGTGGTCAGATCCCACCCACGCCTTCAATACCGATTTCGTGGCTATCAGCCCGGACGGCGCCCAGTTCCTGGTGGAGCGCGGGGTCAAGCTGGTGGGGGTGGATTACCTCTCGGTGGCGCCCTACCAGGAAAGCACCCCTACGCACGAGATCCTGCTCAAAGCCGGCATGGTGATCATCGAGGGGCTCGACCTGACGCAAGTCTCCCAGGGGCGCTACAGCCTGTACTGCCTGCCGCTCAAGCTGGCAGGCGGCGACGGCGCTCCCGCCCGGGTGATCCTGATCGGGGTCTAGATACAGGCAGGTTGATCCAGCGCTTTCCTTATCATGTTGGCAGATTCAAGCTATGAGAAGCCCGTTACTGGTTTTCGTTTGGATATCCTTGATGCTGGCGCTACCGGCCTGCCGCGCCGAGCCGACACCGGAAGGAGAGACGACGATGGCAATCCAGCTGACAAGCAGCGCCTTCAAAGAAGGCGAGACCATTCCACGCAGATTCACGTGCGACGGTGAGAACCTGTCGCCCGAGCTGACCTGGTCGGGCGTGCCGCAGGGCACCGCCAGCCTGGCGCTGATTGCCGACGACCCGGACGCCCCGGCAGGCACGTGGGTGCATTGGGTGCTGGCAGACCTGCCCCCCGACCTGACCGGCCTGCCGGAGGGGGCGGCGAATGTGGGCATGCAGGGGGTGAACGACTTTCGAAAGCCGGGCTACGGCGGTCCGTGCCCGCCCAGGGGCAGCACTCACCGCTATACCTTCAAGCTGTATGCCCTGGACCTAAAGCTGGGCCTCAAAGCGGGGATGAAGAAAGCCGATGTAGAGAAGGAAATGAAGGGCCACATCCTGGCCCAGGGGCAGCTCATGGGCCGCTATGCTCGATAGGCACGCCCGGACCCGGCAGCGTCGCCCCGCCATCGATGGCGATGATCTGGCCGCGGATCATGCTGGCGGCGGGTGAGCACAGGTAGGCGGCTAACTGAGCAATTTCCTCGGGGGTGACCAGCCGTCCGGCGGGGGTGATGGCCGCCGCCTGGCGGATAATGTTCTCCTGGCTCTGCATGGCATCGAAGTGTTTGAGGGCATCGGTCAGCACCACGCCGGGCGATATGGCGTTGACCACGATGTTATCCCCCGCCAATTCCACCGCTAAATAACGGGTCACCGCTTCCAGGGCGGCCTTGCTGGCGCCGACAGCCACGTAATCCGGCAGCACGCGCTGCGAGCCGGGGCTGGTAAGACTGACGATGGCCCCGCCGCGGCGTGTCCTCATCAGCGGTGCAGCCCGCTGGGCGGCGAAGAGCAGCGAGCGGGCATTGATGTTCATCGTCCAGTCCCAGCCTTTGGGGCGCTGCTCCAGCGCCGGGCGGTTAAAGCCCGAGGCGGCGTTGTGGACCAGGAAATCCAGCCCGCCCAGCTGGTTCTGGACCTCGTCGAACAGCCGGTCCAGTTCGTCGATCTCGCCGATATTGGCCTTGACCACGATCGCCCGCCGCCCCATGCGGCGGATGTGCTGGGCGGTTTCTTCCGCGGGGAGGCGGTTGCGGAAGAAGTTGACCGCCACATCGGCTCCCAGGGAGGCGATGTGCAGGGCGATGGCGCGCCCGATGCCGCGCCCCGAGCCGGTCACCAGGGCCAGCTTGCCGGTGAAGTCGGGGTGAGGTGGGGGAGGTGTGTCAGCGGACATGGCCTTATTATAGCCTTTCCGGCGGGTTGGAGCTGATGAACCTGGCAGGCCGATTTGTTCCGCGAAAAAACAAATCAGAAACGAAGGGCGGCACAGGTGATAAGGCAATTGGGCAACAAGGTAATTAGGCGCCGAAGTGCGGCATTGATAATTATGCAACGAGGTGCCGAAGTGCGGCAAAGGCAATAAGGCAATAAGGCGCTGAAGTGCGGCATGAGGTTGTTAAGGAACGGGGTGCGGGTGATGAAATTGATCAATGTAAGTGTAGCAGATATTTATACTTAGCACAAGTGTTCTGAGAGGTTAATTTTGGGGGGATTTTTGGGGATGAGGGGAGCGGGGAGGGGTGGCCCACCGGCTGAGACGCCTCGCCCTCACCCACCCGAGCCCCTTCGACTGCGCCTTTCGACTGCGCTCAAGACAAGCTCAGGCAGGCCGCCCTCGCCCAATATTCAGGCGAGGGCGGGGGCGCGCTCGGGCAATGGCTATGTCGTCGTTTCAGCCATAGGTTGGGTTGAGCGCAGCGAAATCCAACTTATAAATTTCCGTCAATGCTGGCTGGGTAATAGAGTTTTACCAAACAACCACGCGCACATCTCCGGCTTCGGCGGCGGTCAGCTTGCTGCCCGGCTCGTGATAGGGCCGCTTCACCACCCCCAGTGCGAGCGGCCCGAAGCGCGGCGAGACGGCCGCCGATGTGACCACGCCGACCGGCTTGCCGTCCGCCAACAGGCGCACACCCGGCGAGAGCGGCGCGTCCGCTTGCAGCCGCGCCAGGTGCTGGGTGACCTTGTCGTAGGTGACCTGGCGGGCGAGCACCTCCTGCCCGGTGTAGCAGCCCTTGCTCCCGGAGACGGCATGCTCCAGCCCGACCTCCAGCGGGGTGTAGGCTTCGACCAGCTCCGCTCCGGCCTCGGGCAGCCCGGCCTCCACGCGCAAGACGTGGCGACCCTCAGCGCTCAGCTCTTCGGCGCCACTGGCAGCCAACCTGGACAGCACTCCATCCAGGACGGCGATTGGCATCAGCAAGCGCCAGCCCGTCCCGACCAGCCCGCGCTGACCGATGACCCGTAGTACGGTGCCATCGATCTCCACCTGCGCAATGCCGTCGATATCGGGGATGGCAGGCAGGCCCAGCTCGAGCAAAACCTCGCCGGCGCGCGGGCCTTCCAGGTCCACCTGGGCGTACTCCGCGCTGGCATCCTGCAGCCAGACTTTATCATTGAAAAAGATGCGTTTCTGAAGATAGCGGGCGGTGTCGGGGGCGTGCCCCGGCAGGGTCAGCGCCAGGATTGTGTCACTATCAGGCAGCAGGCGCAGGCCGTCCAGGAGCCGCCCGGTTGGAGAGACCAGGACGGTCACTACAGAATGTCCTGGACCGACATGGTCCACGTCGTTGGTCGTCTGGCGCTGCAAGAACGCCGACCGGTCGTGGTCGCCGAGGCGCAGGCAGCCGGGCTGTGGAGGAAGGTAGTAGACTGCGCCGTGCAGCGCAGCCTGGTAGCCGGGTGGATCGGGAGGCATTGTTAACGGCCCCCCTGTTTTGTGGTGTGAGGGATCGTGCGACCGGCAGGCATGTAGGTCCCCTGTAAGCTCGATGGGAAAACGGTGTTCGAAGGGATTCCTCGTCGCTGGCGGTCACAGAACGACCGCGGCGCTCCTCGGAATGACATGCGTTTAGAGGTTGTGGGAACACTTGAGAAGGGGGTTTTCATAGCAAACGACCAGACTCTTCGCTGCGCTCTTAATGACACGTGACCCGTCGTTGCAAGGAGCGCAGCGACGAAGCAATCTTCATCCCGGGTGGCTCGGAGATTGCTTCGGCAAAGATCGCCTCGCAATGACCAAGGGGTCATTTCTGAAAGTAGAGCGCCTTGGCGCTGTGGATATACTCGCAATGACGAAGGTGTCATCTCGGAAAAAAGAGCGCATGCACTGCGGAGATACTCAGAGTGACATTAAGCAAAAGACGTGAAAGGCGGCGGAGGCCAGCATTTCACGTCTTTGATCTTAAGGGATATGTGATCATCGACCGGCGAACACCACCGCCTCAGGCCGGCATCGGCAGCGGGGTGCCGCTGTTCTTCGGCTCAGGGGTCGGGAAGAGGCGCTCGAACTCATCGCGCGAGATGGTCTCCAGCTCCAGCAGGCGCTGGGCGACGGCGTCCAGCTGCTCGCGGTGCTTGATCAGGATGGACTTGGCTTTCTGATAGGCGGAATTCACGAGCTGGCGCACTTCTTTATCGATCTCCTGAGCCACTGACTCGGAGTAATCGCGCTGCTCGGAGATCTCGCGTCCCAGGAAGATGAGCTCTTCTTTTTGCCCGTAGACCATCGGACCAAGCTGGTCGCTCATGCCCAGGCGGGTGACCATAGAACGCGCCATGCGGGTGACCCGCTCCAGGTCGTTGGATGCACCGGAGGTGATATCATCGAATACCAGCTCCTCGGCGGCGCGCCCACCCAGCAGGCTGACCATATCGGCCATCATTTTCTTGCGCGCCATCAGCGTGCGGTCTTCTTCCGGCAGCGAGAGGGTATAGCCGCCAGCCATGCCGCGGGCGATAATGGACACTTTGTGCACCGGGTCAGCTTCGGGGATAGAGTTCATCACCACGGCGTGACCGGCCTCATGATAGGCGACGATGCGCTTCTCTTCCTCGCTGATCAGGCGGCTCTTACGCTCGGGACCGGCGATGACGCGCTCGATAGCCTCTTCCATCTCGGACTGCCCGATATTCTTGCGGTTGCGGCGGGCTGCCAGGATGGCGGCCTCATTGACCAGGTTTTCCAGGTCGGCGCCGACAAAACCGGGGGTGGAACGCGAGATCACGCCCAGGTCGATATCCCCAGACAGGGGCTTGCCCTTGGTGTGCACTTTGAGGATGGCCTCACGCCCGCGCATATCCGGCCTGTCCAGGATCACACGGCGGTCGAAGCGACCGGGGCGCAGCAGGGCAGGGTCGAGGATATCCGGGCGGTTGGTGGCGGCGACGATGATGACGTTGGTGTCGGTGTCGAAGCCGTCCATTTCGACCAACATCTGGTTCAGGGTCTGCTCGCGCTCGTCGTGGCTGCCGCCCAGTCCGGCGCCGCGCTGGCGCCCGACGGCATCGATCTCGTCTACGAAGACGATGCAGGGCGAGTGGCGCTTGGCCTGATCGAACAGGTCGCGCACCCGGCTGGCGCCCACGCCGACGAACATCTCGACAAACTCAGAGCCGGAGATCGAGAAGAAGGGCACACCAGCCTCGCCCGAGACGGCTTTCGCCAGCAGGGTCTTGCCTGTGCCGGGAGGACCGACCAGCAGCACGCCCTTGGGAATACGCGCTCCCAGGGAGATGAACTTCTCTGGCTCGCGCAGGAACTCCACCACTTCCTGGAGCTCTTCCTTGGCTTCCTCCACCCCGGCGACATCCTCAAAGGTGACTGTAGGCTGATCGCCGGAGAACATGCGCGCCCGCGATTTGCCGAAGGACATGGCAGCGTTGTTGCTGCCCTGCGCCTGGCGGAAGACGAACCAGAACACGCCTGCCAGCAAGACAAACGGCAGGAGATAGCCCAAGGCCGTCGCCAAGCCCAACCAGGCGCTCGGCGGTTTGACCTCAATGGCGATGCGGTTCGAGTTCAGCTCTTCGGTGGATACCCCGAGGGAAATGAGCTGCTCCACCAGGGTGGCACCTTCTTCTTTATGCGAGGCGCGTTCTGTACCATCGGTGTAAATTACCCGCAGTTGGTTATCGTCTTCAACTATACGCTCAACAGTGCCGCTCTGGATGTCAGCTGCGACCTGGTTGATGGCCAGCACTTCTTGGGTAGTGGCCTGCTGCTGAAAGTTGTAAACAACCATGACGATAATGGCGACGAACAACAGCAGGTAAATGATCGAATTTCGGTTACGAACTGGATTCACAGAAACCTCCACGCTTAAAAGCGAATCCTATAAATTATGTACGATTATACCAATCTATCGGTATGGCTGGTAGCAGCAAATAAACCATAAGGGGATTTCTAACATCTCTCTAACGTTTGACTTCTGCACAGAGATCGTCTATACTCACGCTCATCTTTGCAGCCCGGCTGCGGGTCGAATGGGCTCAGGGCTTTCTTAATGTAACAGACCCCAAACCCCGACTTTAAGAAAACCGGGCTGTCCGGCTGTACTACGCTTGCCAAAGGGCGTGGTTGCCTTTTATTAAATTGAGGAGGAAACAGATGGCTGATTTACCGGGAGCATCATTCGATGATGAGGTCCCCCCATTGGACGAGTCCTTAGAGGCAGAGCCAGAGGGACCGGAAGTGCCAGAAGCAGTGGATGAAACTGAGGGTGCACCCTCCGAAGAGGCGGGCAGCGGATTGGTTGCCCTTGACCTGGTGGGTGAAAAACCCGAAAAACGCAAGCAGGTGGCACTATTTGTCGGGGAAGAGCAGCTCCGGGACCTATGGGAGCGCGCTTCCAGGGCAAAGAAGGAAGTGGACGCCCGGATCAACAACCCGGCTGTTGCGCTCCAGCTCTTAGACCAGATCCGCTATGCGCGCAACGAGCTGCTGGCAGGCAAGGAGAACTACGAACAGGCTGAGCGTTATATCAATGAAGTTGAATACCGGGTGGCGTTCAGCGGGCGCGTCTATCGCTGGTCAACCTCCCTGGGAATGGGCCTGTTCATATATGAAACCGTGTGGGCAGTTATCCTGCTGCTTTTCCTGTTCCTGGTGCTGGGAACGGGTGCATTTTCATCTTCTACAACGTCATCTCCGAGCCGTCTGTCGTCCGATGTGGTCTTTTTGTTGGGCAGCATGACCTGGGGCGGCCTGGGAGGCGTGATCGGCGCGTGGCTGTCGCTGATCAAGCACATCTCGAAAGACCAGGATTTTGACCGCCAGCACCTGCTGTGGTATATCAATAGCCCGGTGATGGGAATCGGGGTCGGTGCGGTAATCTTCGTGGTATTGCGTGCGGGCCTGCTCTCGATCACCGGACCGGCCCAGGAGATCAACTCCCCCCTGGTGATCTACCTGCTGGCATGGCTTTCGGGATTCCAGCAGAACGTCTTCACCGACCTGATCAAGCGCGTGCTGCA
Organism: uncultured Anaerolineaceae bacterium; assembly: GCA_964525785.1. Classification (GTDB taxonomy): domain Bacteria; phylum Chloroflexota; class Anaerolineae; order Anaerolineales; family UBA4823; genus JAQBDA01. Next base: position 633 of record CAZGIX010000004.1, on the reverse strand, counting down.
GGTGTTCAAGATCGAAGAGGAGAAGGAGGCGGAAAAAGCTTCCCCTACACCTCCCCTGACTCCGATCACCGCTCAGTTATCTGAAGCCGGAGATAATGAGAGTGCAGAGAGCTAGCGGATACTAGAAGTCATCTCAAAAATTATTATTTGATGTGTGTGGGGCGGCATCGCCGCCCCACACACACCAAAACATCCTGTTTTTGAGATAGGCTCTAGAAGTAGTCTTTCCAGATCTTGCCTTCGATCTGGCGCACCAGCTTGCGCAAGAAAGAGCGCATCTTGGCCCATAGGCGCAGGCTCTTCGGGCGGACTCTGCGCTTGCTTGGGTAAGGGCCTGTCCAGTGGACCACCGCTGCTCCCCAGGTGAGCCCGGCGCCGAACCCTACCAGCACGATCTTGTCCCCGGCGTGCAGGCGTCCGGATTGGACCGCTTCGCAGATGGCGATGGGGATGGATGCGGTGGATGTGTTTCCATAGCGATCCACGTTGACCACCACCTGCTCCATGGGGTAGTTCAGGCTGCGTGCGGCGGCTTCGATGATGCGGGCGTTGGCTTGATGCGGGACGATCAGGTTGATATCCGTCATCTTGAGCTGGGCCAGCTCAGCAGCCTCTTGCGAGGCGTGCGCCATT
>CAZGIX010000003.1:0-65436 GCA_964525785.1 uncultured Anaerolineaceae bacterium | reverse complement strand
ATTCTCGGCAGGCTGGCTGAAGCCTGAATGTCCGAACTCATGTCCGAAGACCAGGTTTTTGCTTGACGATTCAGCATCACCTGCGGTAAAATTTCGACCTGTTAGGGTGATTTTACAACTGCATAGCTGGGTTTCTATAGCGCAAGGCCCCTGTTGATAACAGGGGTGACGAGGTGGAGGTTCCTCGCCGCGAGGCGAGGTTAATCCAGGCCAGAATTCCTGGAGAAAATCGAAAGGTCAGCGGAAGCCTCCCGGGGCCGCCATGCCCCGTGCAAACCCCTTCTGAGCGCGGTGCCACAAACCGGCATGGGCAACCTGCCGACAAAACGCACCGCATTGGACACAGGCGAGATACGCTTGCCTGTGGTTTGTATAGGAAGGGGCTGCCTGCTGTATCGTATTGCTTAGAATGGGCACGCCCGGGCGTGCCTTTTTGCTTTAAAGATAACGGAGACTCTTATGCGTACTCACAGCCGCTACCATATTACAACACATCCCGCTCTGGCACCGGCATCTGGCTATCCGGCGCAGTTTCACCTCGAAGATGGTGGTGCATACGTCAAGTACGGGCACCCGGTGTTCATGGGCAGCAGCCAGCGCGGCGATGATTACTGGACGGCCGAGATCGTTACCCAGACCTGGTATATGGCGGAAACCGGGCGCATCCCCATCTCCGGAGCTGGCTACGGAGGCAAATTTGCCGGCGAGGGCTTCGAAGGCATCTGGCTGGACATGAGCGAGATCGTACGTCCCACCCGGGATGGCATCCACGGGCGCGAATATATCTCGACCCAGGTGGACCTGGGGGGCGGATTGATGTCCCTGGAGTTTGATGCGCATGGCAGGCTGCGCTCCACGCTGCCGCCAGCGGTCAGCCTGCCGCTGCCGGTGATCTTCAACCCCCTGCCCACCCCGCTGCCGGGCCGCGGCGCTTTGCGTGCCCGCGCGCAGGCTGCCGCTTCACTGGACACCCTGGCACTGGTAGATATTGGTGAGATCGATGCGGATATCGCTGGCTGGCTCGAGTGGTTGGCGCCGCGCCTCGATTCCAGTGGGATCGATGTGCTGCCGCAAGGTTGGGCGCCGCGCTATGTGGAGATCGATGAACAAAATCCCCGGCTTGCCCTGGAACTGTATACCCAGCTCCGGCAGCGCTGGCCCCAGGCTGTGATTGCTCTACACCTACCGCTCACGGGAGAGGCGCCTGAGATTGTGGCTGGCTGGGTGGAGGCTGGTGTTCCGGTTGTCCACCTGTATGCGGATGAAGTGGGCCGGGATGCGGAGGGACTCAGCCTGCCGGAGGCGCTGCGCCTCGTCCACCTACGATTGGTAGAAAAAGCCGTGCGCGACCGGGTGACACTGGTAGCCAGCGGCGGGATCGCCGCCGCAGAGCACGTTGCGAAAGCGATCGCCTGCGGGGCCGACCTGGTAGCGGTGGACTTCGTTTTACAGATCGCCTGGGGCTGCTCGTTATGGGCTGATAAAGGCCGCTGCCCGGTAGAGAGCGAGGAGCTCGATCCAGATTGGGGCGCACAGAGACTGATTAACTTGATGAACGCCTGGCGTGACCAGCTGCTGGAAGCCCTGGGAGCAATGGGGATGCGCGAGGTGCGCCGCTTGCGCGGAGAAGTCGGTCGTACCATCTGGCATAAGACGGAGGAAACCTCCTTCCGTAAGGTGTTGGGCGGCAGCGCGCCGCTCTCGAGCTACGGGCGTTTGCCCCAGCCCGGCGGAGGCGAGGGCGACTTCCGCTGGCCCACGGCCCTACTCCTGGCATCTCAACAGCAAGCCCGCACTGGCAGGCCTCCGAGCGGCGAGCTGGAATACCGCGTCGGTGCATCCGAAGGAGGCTTTGACCGGCTGGCTTTTGCCTTCGAGCTGGAGCGCGACCCGCGCCAGGTCATCGCCGCCGATCCAGCCGGCTTTGATTTCCACCTGCCTCTCAACCGCCGCGAGCCAGGCCGACCGGCGCTCACCCTGCCCGTTCCCTGGTATGGGGCCGGCATGTCATACGGCAGCATCGGCCTGCCGGTGATGCTGGCGCGCGTCCGGGCGGCGAAAGCACAGGGAACCCTCACATCTACCGGCGAAGGCGGCTATCCAACCGAGCTGGAAGAATACGCTGACCATATCATCACCCAGGTCGCCACCGGATTGTTTGGGGTGAGCGAGGGCAGCATCCAGCGCGCTCGCCTGGTGGAGATCAAGTACGCCCAGGGGGCCAAGCCCGGTCTGGGAGGCCACCTGCTGGGCAACAAGAACACCGATACGGTGGCTCGATTGCGTGAGGCGGTGGAAGGGACCTCGCTGTTCTCGCCGTTCCCATTCCACAGTGTCTATTCTGTGGAAGATCACAAGAAGCACGTCGACTGGCTCAAACACGTCAACCCGCGCGCCCTGATCAGCGTCAAAGTCTCCACGCCTACCGATGTGGACATGGTGGCGGTGGGCTCATATTATGCCGGTGCGCATATCATCCACCTGGATGGCTCGTATGGGGGCACCGGCGCGGCGCCGGAGATCGCCAAGAAGAACATTGCCATGCCCATCGAATATGCTTTGCCCAAGGTGCACCGTTTTCTGGTGGAAGAAGGCATCCGGGATGAGGTGACGCTGATGGCCTCGGGCGGCTTACGCAGCGCCTGGGATGTCGCCAAAGCCATTGCCCTGGGAGCCGATGGTGCCATACTCGGCACGGCTGAGCTGGTGGCGATCGGGTGTATCCGCATCGCCCAATGCGAAAAGGGGCTTGGCTGCCCGTTTGGCATTACCACCACCGATCCCGTACATGCCAGCAAGATCGATGCCGATGTTGGCTACCAACAGATCGTCAACCTGTATACCGCCTGGCTGTGGCAGCTGGCTGGCATCTTGGCGGAGCTGGGGATGAGCGCTATAAGCGAGCTGCGCGGCCGCAGCGATCTGATGGTCTACCTGACATGAGCTGGATATTTTATAGGAAGCTGGATGAAATCAGATGATTGAGATGAAGGTGCGTGTGGTTCTGGCATTGTTAGCTGTATATGTGATCTGGGGATCGACCTACCTGGCGATCAGCCTAGCCGTGCAGAGCATCCCGCCGTTCTTGATGGCGGCGACGCGCTTCGTGCTGGCGGGAGGCATCCTCTATATCTGGCAGCGCCTGGCTGGGGCGCCTAATCCATCTCGGCTGGAGTGGCGTTCGGCTGCCATCGTGGCAGGCTTCATGCTGGTTGGCGGTAACGGCGGGCTGACCTGGGCAGAGCAGCGCGTGCCATCTGGCATTGCTGCCCTGTTGGTGGGCTCGGTGCCGCTGTGGATGGCGGTGATCGACGCCCTGGTGATCCCCGGGAGCGAGCGCCCATCCCGGCTGCTGGCTTTTACCCAGAAGGCTGGCAGGTCGTTGGCAGGAGGCGCGGTGCGCAGGCGACCCGGCTGGCTGGCCTGGATCGGTTTGTTGCTCGGATTTGCCGGGATTGCCTTGCTGATCGGCCCTGGACAAGGGGAGGCCGGATCTCAAGCGGTCGACGGACTGGGCCTGAGCGTTCTCCTGACAGCCAGCCTGTTCTGGTCGCTGGGATCACTGTACAGCCGTGGGGCGCGTCTGCCAGCCGCGCCGCTGATGGGCACTGGCATCGAGATGCTTGCAGCCAGCCTGGGTTTTGTGGTGCTTGCTACGCTGAACGGTGAATGGAGCCGGCTGGATCTGCCATCTATCACCACGCCCTCGCTGCTGAGCCTGGGTTACCTGGTGGTCTTCGGCGGCTTGATTGGCTTCAGTGCATATACGTGGCTGATGCGCAACGTTGCCACCCCATTGGTATCCGCGCATGCCTATATCAATCCTTTGATCGCCATCCTGTTGGGCAGCCTGGTGGCGGATGAGCCGCTCACCGCCAGAACGCTTGTCTCGGCTGCCATCATCGTTGGGTCGTTGGTGCTGATCAACCTGGCGCGCATGTCAGATAAACAGCTCCCGGAGCACCTTGTCTCGGCACCTGCACCGGGAAATGATTGAGACCATAGGAGGAAAAATGACAAACTTCTATGCTGATAAACTGCTTCGCGCCCGCCGCGAGCTGCTGGCAGGCATGCCGCCACTGGGGCGCAGCGATGAGGCTGCCGAGGGGGGCTGCGGGGTGTTGGGTTTTACTGCCAGCCTACCGGTCGCCGGGCGGCACGTGCTGAGCGCCTCGTGCCAGATGCACAACCGCGGCAACGGTAAAGGCGGCGGCATCGCCATGGCGGGATTGGACCCCTCACAGGCGGGTGTGGGCGCCGCTACGCTACGCAGCCACTACCTGATCCAGGTGGCATTGTTGGACCCGGCTGCCCGATCAGAAGTGGAAGCCCAGTTTATCGAAACGCACTTCGATATCGCCCAGGCGTACGAGCTGCCGCATCTTGACGATTACCGCCAGGTTTCCGGTCTGGAGGTGCGCCCGCCGGATGTGTGGCGTTATTTTGGCAGGGTGAAACCCGCTGTGCTGGAGCAGTTTGCAGTCCAGAATGGGCTGGATGAGCTGCCTGAGCGGGCGGCTGAAGATGAGTTCGTCTACCAGAACTCAGCCCGGCTGAACCAGCGTTTCTACGCCAGTCTGGGAGAGAAACGTGCCTTTGTGCTCAGCCACGGCAGGGATTTATCGGTGCTGAAGATCGTGGGCTATGCTGAGGATGTGGTCGAGTACTACCGGTTGGAGGACCAGACGGCGCATGTGTGGATCGCTCACCAGCGCTATCCGACCAAGGGCCGTGTCTGGCATCCAGGCGGTGCCCACCCGTTCATCGGTCTGAACGAGGCCCTGGTGCATAACGGCGACTTTGCCAACTACCATGCCGTCAGCGAGTACCTACGCCAGCGCAACATCGGGCAGCTGTTCCTGACCGATACGGAAGTCAGCGTGCAGCTTTTCGACCTGTGGGAGCGAGTCTATGGCTACCCATTGGAGATCACCCTGGAAGCCATGGCGCCCACCACAGAGCACGATTTCCTGATGCTGCCGCTTGAAAAGCGTGAACTGTACCAGGCGGTGCAGCGAGCGCACATGCACGGCTCGCCGGATGGACCGTGGTTCTTTATCCTGGCGCGCTCACTGCCGGATGAAGGGCGCTATGAGTTGCTGGGCATCACGGATACGAGCATGCTGCGACCGCAGGTGTTCGCTCTGTATGAGAACAGCCAGGGGGAGGGTGGAGTGCAGATTGGGTTAGTGGCATCCGAGCGCCAGGCGATCAACGCCTGCCTGCGCTCGCTGGCAAACGAGGATGAGCGCTACCAACCATTGGCTGATCGCTATTGGGCTGCCCGGGGCGGATCGCACACCGATGGCGGCGCCTTCCGCTTTACATATTCGTCCGGCGAGGGGCTGCTTTGCGCCAATAAGTTCGGCAAGCCGGTGAGCCTGGAAGCGGGCCAGCGCCACGTAGTGCGCAGCCGCTTGGATGCACAAAAGGCCGCGCCGTCCTTCCGGATGGCATGGCAGGATCATGCCATGCGGGCTTTTGATGATGGCGGCGCCTCAACACTGTGGCATTGGCTGAAGCCCAGCATCAGAGAAATTGACTGGGATGAGCTGAGCTGGGGCCTGATGTGGTTGGGTGAATTTGCCGTCGAAGGCGATGGCGAATGGGATTTCGTCTGGCAAACGCTCACCCTCTTACGCGACCAGCAATATGACAGCGGAGATAAAAAGCGCGCCTCGCTGCTGGCGATGGTGGACAGCAGCCTGGTGGACTTGTTCGGGTTGCCTATGGCTTTCGACAGGCAGGCTGGTGGGACTGAGCTGAGATCGCTGCGCCGTTTGGATTGGGCCGGGCGGCAGGGCCTGCGCCCACCGCTCGGGGATGAGTCCCTTCTGATCCTGGATACGTCGGGCTTTTCCCCGGAGGGTGAGCAGAGCGCGGCGAGCTGGATGGTCAGGGCTTACCAGATGGGTTGGATGCGGCTGATCGCTTATAACTGGCGCGGCGGGCGTTTTGCCGCCTGCGGGTTAGGACCGCGCAGCTCCAGCGCCCGGATAGACCTGTATGGCGATGTAGGCGACTACACTGCTTCGGGCCTGGATGGGGCGGAGGTGCACCTGCATGGCGATGGACAGGATCAATTAGGGCAGATCTTGAAAGGCGGTAAGCTTGTGGTGCATGGGGATGTTGGGCAGACCTTTTTGTACGGGGCAAAAGGCGGCGAGATTTATGTGTCTGGCTCGGCAGCGGGCCGACCGCTGATCAACGCCGTCGGCAGACCGCGCGTAGTGATCAACGGCACCTGCCTGGATTTTCTGGCGGAGTCGTTCATGGCGGGGGATCCCCACCGGGGGGGTGGGTTTGTCATCCTCAACGGGGTGGCTTTCGATCGCTTCGGCCGGCTGTGCGACCTGGAGACACCCTACCCGGGAGGGAATCTATTCTCATTGGCCTCGGGCGGGGCGATTTATCTACGCGACCCATTCCGGCGGGTGGATGTAGATCAGCTGAATGGGGGTATATTCAGCGAGCTGACGCCGGCGGATTGGGAGCTGATCGAGCCGTACCTGCGCGAGAACGAACGGCAGTTCGGCATCCGGGTAGCGGATTTGTTGTCTGTATATGGGGAACTGCGTTCTCCCGAAGGAGTGTACCGCAAGATAGGTGTAGGCGCTGCCGGAGTCTTGAGCGATGCCGTCGTGCTCCAGGAGGCGGAGAACCGGTAGGCTGCTTTTGACGCGGGTCTTGAGGTTGTCGCTCAACCGTCTGCGCGGTCAGGATTTCCCGTTATGCCAGTTTTCCCAGATAGGCAGGATGGCATTCGCTGACCAGGCACGCTGGAAAGCCGCTACCACCTGTGGGTCGAACTGCGCGCCGGCGTTGCTGACTACTTCGTTGTATGCATCCTCCGGATCGCGGGCGCTGCGGTAGGGGCGGTCGATGGTCATGGCATCGAAACTATCGGCGAGTGTGACAATGCGCGCTGGGAGAGGAATATCCCTGCCAGAAAGTCCATCCGGATAGCCACTGCCATCCCAGCGTTCGTGGTGATGGCGAACAATGGGAACCGCCTGCGCCAGGAAGGGTACGTCTTTGATCATCTCTGCGCCGGCGATGGGATGGCGGCGGATTTCGTACCAATCTGCATCTCCCAGCGGCAAGGATTTGAAAAGCATAGTTTCCTGGATGAAGATCTTGCCAATGTCGTGCAGGATAGCTCCAAAACGGAGCTGCTCCAGGCGACGCCCGGTCCATCCGAGCTGGGCTGCCAGCGCCAGGGAGTAGGCGGTGACCCTCTCGACGTGACCGCGGGTGTAAGGATCGCGCAGATCGATGGCGTTGGCGAGCACGGTCAGGGAAGCTTCGTATGCTTGCTGGAGCTGGGCCATGCGCAGCTCGTTGGAACGGGTCAGGCGGGAGCGAACTGCGGTCAGCAGCTCGGCTCGGGAGAGCGGTTTGACCAGATAGTCCTCGGCTCCCAGGTTTTTGCCGGTCAGAATATCCTGGCGGTCGCTGCGAGCGGTCAGGAAAACAAACGGGATAGTCAGCCAGTCGCCGCGCGAGCGTACATTCTGGAAGAAGGTAAATCCATCCATCACCGGCATGGCGATATCCGAGATGATCATATCCGGGGCGATAGTGCCCATCTGCTCCAGGGCCTCCTGCCCATTGGCAGCAGTCAGCACGTTGAAGCCTTCGAGGGAAAGGATATCGCGCAGCCCTTCCAGCAGGGTTTGATTGTCCTCTACGACCAGAAGCGTTTCATTCATCTCCACACCTGAGCGCTTCCTGCAATGATGGTGGTGCTAAGTTGTTTCTCGCACGCTTGCCCCTATATCAGCAAACGGCGTTGGATTTTGTTTTTTACTCCTGTACCAGCTGTCGCCCTACCTCTCAAATGACTGGTTGAGACTGGAGACTGACGGCAGCCCGCCGGCGGGCTGCGCCGTGCGTACGGCGCGCAGCACAGACTGTGCGAAGGCCTCTGCTGCAAAGGCGCCAATCAAATTCACGTCTGCTTGCTGGCTGCCAATCGAAAGTGCAAAGATGGTATCGCCGTCCAGCATGGTATGGGCAGGTCGCACGGTGCGCGCCAGACCATCGTGCGCCATCTGGGCGACTTTGTTGGTCTGTTCCTTGGTCAGTTGGGCGTTTGTGGCGACCACGCCGATCACCGTGTTTTCCCCTCTACCAAAACGCATAGCAGGCTGCCCTGCCATGAACTGCATCACTTTCAACGTGTTGGCAAACTTATCGTGAGGATCCGCGCTTAGCCGGTCCGGATCGGTGCTCCTGGCACCGGCGATGATTTCCCCACTCGTTGGGTCTATTATATCACCAAATGCGTTGACTGCGGAGAGCGCGCAAACAATTATTTCTGCGTTGATTTGGATGCGCGCGCAGCCAAACCCAGATTTCATCGCGCCTGCGACGCCCAGGATTTTACCGACCGTGGCGCCAGTGCCCACGCCCACATTGCCCTCGGTGGGATAGCCAGGCCGGGCATTGAGACAAGCCTGGTAGCCCATGGCGGCATCTGGGCGTACATCTGCGCGCCCGATACCTAAATCGAACAGGATCGCCGAGGGGACGATAGGCACGCGGGCGATGCCCACGTCGAAGCCAACCTGCCGCTCCTCCAGATAGCGTACCGCACCGCTGGCGGCATCCAGCCCGAAAGCCGAACCACCCGCCAGGACGACAGCATGGACGCGCTCGACCAGATGCATTGGATACAGGGCATCGGTCTGGCGGGTGCCGGGCGCGCCGCCGCGCTGATCTACCCCACCCACCGCGCCATCTTCACACAGGATGACGGTGCAGCCCGTAAGGGCATCTTCATCCTGGGCGTGACCGATGTGTAAACCGGGCAGAAAAAGTTCATCAGGTTCCATAAGGAGGATTATATTCTAATATTTCTCGCCAGGCGGAGCAGCCCAGGCTGCGCTTTGTTGCACAATTGCACCAATACGTAGTTCCTTGTGCCACCCGCTCGGCGCTGGTTATTCGTGAACGATCACGCTGCATCATAAGTAAACGGGGGAGTGAAGCCGTTGTAATCCCATCTCAAGGGGGTCACATTAAAAGCCGGGAGATGAACTCGGCCGGCGCGGGATCTGGTACTTTCCACCATCGCGGACGTAAGGTATACTTATCAAATGTATATTCATTTAATGAGTATAGGAGGGTGATGATGAGCCCTATGGTGCGCCGCGCCCTGACCATTGAGCATGCCTTGCTCGGATTTCTGCAGCCAGGACCCCTGCACGGGTACCAGCTTCACCAACAGCTCAGCGACCCAAATGGCCTGGGACGCGTCTGGCGATTCAAGCAGGCCCTGCTGTATGCCCTGCTGGATAAGCTGGAGCAGGATGACTACGTCACCAGCTCGCTGCAGCCGCAGGAGACTCGCCCGGTGCGGCGCGTGTTTCAGCTGACTGATAGCGGGCGGCAAGCCTTTCGGGAATGGCTCACAACCCCCGTGCAGGCGCCGCGCCAGCTGCGCCAGGAATTCCAGGCGAAGCTGTATTTCGCGCAAATCGAGGGCCGCGAGGCCTGCGCACAGCTGATCGCTGTGCAGCGCCAGACCTGCCAGGAATGGCTGGCTGTCCAAAACACACTCGCCGGGCGGGATGGGACCGGCCTGGTGTATGCCTGGTTGGTGGATCAGTATCGAGTGGGTCAGATCCAGGCCATGCTGGATTGGTTGGACATCTGCCAGGGTAGATTGGGATGATCTCATTGGGCTCCCAAGATACCCCCATAGCATCACAAAAGGTATCTCCCCGCCAGGTTTATGCTGCCTGGGCGGCCCAATCCTGGAAACTGCTGGCGCTGCCCCTGCTGCTTTTCCTCACTATCCCGCTCGTGGCGATATGGACCCGGACATCGGTTGCTGATTTTTGGGCAACGCTCCGTCAGCCTCAGGCCGTTCAGGCCATTACGCTCAGCCTGGTCAGCTCATTCACCACGATGCTGCTGGCGCTGCTCTTCGGGACGCCGCTGGCTTATTTGCTGGCGCAGCGCCGCACCGGCTTCACGCGTTTCGCCGATACCCTGATCGATTTGCCTGTGGTCCTGCCCCCTTCAGTGGCTGGGGTGGCGCTGCTGATAGCCTTTGGCCGGCGTGGTTTGTTCGGTCCTGCGCTCTCAACGGTTGGGATCAGCATTCCATTTACAATGTTGGCTGTGATCCTGGCGCAGTTATTTGTGGCGGCGCCCTACTATGTGAAAGCCGCGGCCATCGGTTTTACTGCCATTGACCCTGAATTGAAACAGGCAGCCGCGTTGGACGGTGCCGGGCACTGGCAGACCTTCCGCTTCCTTATCCTTCCGCTGTCTTCGACCGCCATGCTCAGCGGTATGGTCATGACCTGGGCGCGCGCCCTGGGAGAGTTCGGTGCCACGATCATCTTTGCCGGGAATCTACCCGGTCGAACTCAGACGATGCCATTAGCAATCTACATTGGGTTTGAGATAGACCTGGAAGTCGCCCTGACGCTGTCTATCATCTTGATCTGTCTGTCCTTTTTTGCCCTGGCAGTTGTAAAAGGATTCCTGCACCGCAAGTTGGCCGCAGATTTTGAATCTTCCTCTGAATGATCGGCTCATGAAAAACCGGGGAATTATATCTGGCTGTATGGCGATTGTCCTGCTGATCGGCTCAGCCTGTTCTCCCCTGCCGGTTGTGACCGAGACAGCAACCCCACAGCTCCCGGATATTGAGACTACTGAACTGCATGTTTTTGCTGCGGCTTCCCTCACCGATGCCTTCAGCGAGATCGGGAAACGATTTGAAGCTGCTCATCCGGGAGCGAGCGTGGTGTTCAATTTCGCCGCTTCACAGCAGCTGGCCCAGCAGATCAGCGAAGGCGCCCCCGCGGACGTGTTTGCCAGCGCCAATAAAAAACAAATGGATGTGGTTATCGAGGCTGGGGAGGTCCTCAGCGGAACCCAGCGCACCTTCGTCAAGAATCGCCTGGTGGTCATCTTTCCATCGGATAATCCGGCTGGTGTGGCAGAGCTGGAGGATCTGGCCAAATCCGGCTTGAAGCTGGTGCTGGCCGCCCAGGAAGCCCCGGTCGGGCAATATTCGCTCGACTTTTTGGATAAAGCCAGCGCCGACCCTGCATATGGCGCGGCCTTCAAAGACGATGTGCTTAAAAATGTGGTCTCCTACGAGGACAACGTCAAAGCGGTCCTGACCAAGGTGTCCTTGGGTGAGGCCGATGCCGGTATCGTTTATACCAGCGATATTACCGGGGATATGGCGGGCAAGGTTGACCGGCTGGACATCCCGGATGGGCTGAATGTGATCGCTTCCTATCCGATTGCTACAGTCAAAGAGAGCTCGAATCCTGATTTAGCCCAGGCCTTCATCGATCTGGTTCTGTTGCCCGAAGGGCAGGACATCCTGGCGAACTACGGTTTCATCCCAGCGGCTGAATAAGCTGGCGGTTGTGAGCAGAGCCGCTACCCTAGATCTGGCGCGAGCTGAGAAACCTTGGAGGGACGATATCTTTTCGGGTATAATCTTGCCGAGTGAATTTCCAGCAGAGGCAGACAAACTGGCCCCGTAGCTCAATTGGCAGAGCAGGCGACTCTTAATCGTCTGGTTGGGCGTTCGATCCGCCCCGGGGTCACTGATAAATACCCCCATATATAGTGGTAGATAGCAAATGACGGGCAAGCCAGTCCATATATGGCAAAGCCCGTCATTTCTATTTTCTATATTTGCACCCTATGTTAGGTTAAACCTAACATCTAGTTCAGATATTACAGGGTTATTAGGAAAATGTCAAGCAGTTAGGAGTTGAGGATGTCCACTTATTTACCTTTTTGCATTTTAAAGAGCTGGCTCTAAAAAAGCGACCTACAACCAGCCAGGTTGTGGGTCGCTCGTCAAAACGTTGTCTGGATTCTAGATCCAACCCAGGATCAATGCCAGAACAAGAATGATCAGTAAAACACCCAGCAGGCCGCTTCCCGTGTAGCCCCAACCGCGGCTGTAAGGCCAGATAGGCAGGGCGCCGAGCAGCAGCAGCACCAGGACAATTATCAATATGGTGGTTAGCATACATTATCTCCTGACTATTGCCTTAGGGGGGTGGTCCACCACCCCCCTAAAATAATCCTGGCTAGAATCTCCGGCTTACTTCCGACTCATACCGGCCCAAGAAGTCGTTGATCTTTTCCTCGGCTTCCTCGTAAGTGTAGCCGTACCTTTCCTGAAGGATACCGGCCAGGCGCTCGCGGCGGCCTTCGATCTGATCTAACTCGTCGTCGGTCAGACGACCCCACATTTCTTTCACCTGGCCTTTAATCTGCTTCCAATTGCCTTCTAAAATGTCCTTATTCATGTTGATCTCCTTTCGCTAGAATTTTATCTAGCCCTACTATACAGGTCATGAGATCTCCTCACAATGGGGTGTGTGCCCATCCTGCTCTGGGGATTGCCCTTATTGCCTGCCTGTATTCTGGAAATGGGTAAGATTCCCCATCGTTTTGGGGTATTTCCCCCTTTTTCGACTGCCTCCTATATAATATGATTAATCGATAGGTCATCACATGGAATCATCCGCACATCAAGATATTCCTACCTGGAGTACGCGCCAGGTCGTCTCTGCTACTCTTTTGGTAGCCGGCATATTGATTTTGTTTCTACTCTTTTATCGTTTTAACAATATAGTGTTCATCTTCCTGATATCCATTGTCCTTGGGATGGGAATCCGGCCGGCGGTCAATTGGATGGGTCGCCGCGGGATTTCTCGGTCGAGTGGGGTTATCATCCTCTATCTGATGGGTTTTTCGTTAATTGCAGTACTGCTGATCATAGCCTTGCCGCTGTTCGTGGAACAGATTACCGAGATCTCGAAAGAGCTTCCCAAGTATTATGGCAATTTCCGCAATACGCTTTTCCATTCGTCCAACGGTATCCTTTCTCGGATAGCCACACAGCTGCCTCCCGAGATCAGGCTTTTCAATCCGGTTGCGGCAGAAGCAGAAGGTACCCTGGACCAGGCGGCAAGCCCCATCAATTACCTTGGTTTGCTTCCACGCGCTACCTTTACATTGACAGCCGTCCTATTTTTGGGCTTTTACTGGACCCTGGAAAGCGATCGCTCGATCCGCAGCTTACTGCTCTGGCTGCCTGCCAATCGCAGGGAGCAGGCGCGTGAATTTATCGTGGAGGTCGAAAACAAGGTCGGGGGATTTGTCTTTGGGCAGAGCATACTATGCCTGTCGATCGGTGTAACGGCCTACATCGCCTATCTGTTAATCGGCATGCCCTACGCGCTGGTCCTGGCGATTATCGCCGGGATCATGGAAGCGGTACCAGTGATCGGCCCCACACTTGGCGCCATCCCGGCGCTGCTGGTTGCCTTCTCCTTCGATCCGGCAAAGGTCATTTGGGTGGTCGTCGCCTCTTTACTGATCCAGGGCTTAGAGAATTACCTGCTCGTTCCGCACGTGATGAAACGATCTGTGGGGGTGAACCAGTTTGTTGTGCTGCTGACAATTGCAGCCTTCACTTCGCTGTTCGGATTGGCCGGAGCACTCCTGGCGATACCGATAGCTGCGGTCTTCCAGCTCTCCATCGATCGATTCATGATCCATCCAGTAGATTCTGGCAACACTCCGGATGGCAGAGGTCAGGTCAGTGTGCTTCGTTACGAAGCCCGTGAGCTGGCTCAAGACTTGCAGAAGCAGCTTCGCGAGTATGAGAGTATTGAAGCCTCGCCCGACCACATCGTGGATTCCCTCGAATCCATTGCTCGCGATCTCGACCAGCTTCTGGTCGACACCGAGCAGGGAAGCATCGTGACTTGAAACGAATCGCCTGGTATACGTTACTTGTCCTTATAACCATCACTGTGCTGATCCTGGGATGGCAGTTTCGCCAGGCGTTGGTCCTGCTTCTGTTCTCTCTGGCTGTTTCAGCAGCATTCCGTCCCTTGATAGATTATTTCATTGACCGGGGTGCGCCGCGCAAAGTCGCTCTTATTCTTTCGTATCTGGCCGTGCTCGGTGCCATCGCACTCTTGATATGGACTGTCAGCGGTCCGTTAATAAGCGATCTCGAGCAGGTTTCGAACCAAATCGCCATACGATACGAGCACATCCAGACAACCTGGCCGGAGAGCGATATCCCTGCTCAGCGTTCATTGGCATCGCAGCTTCCCCCGGTTGAGGAGCTCTTCGTGAGTGCGGATGGTGAAGGCAGTAGCCAGCTGTTTCAGGGGTTGATGGGTTTCACGACAAACCTGGTCAGCCTCATCGGCAACCTGGGCTTGATTCTGATCCTGAGCTTATATTGGACTACCGACCGTATGCATTTCGAACGTCTGCTTCTCTCGCTGATCCCTGTCAATCAACGGGCAAAGGTGCGGAGGATCTGGCGTGGAATCGAGAAAGGTGTAGGCGCCTACATACAATCCGAATTGGTGCAGAGTCTTCTGGCGGGCGGCCTGTTGTGGCTTGGCTACAGTTTGATGGGTCTCGAGTATCCGGTTTTGCTGGCTGTGCTGGGGGCGCTGGCCTGGTTGATCCCTTGGTTTGGGGCTGTGATCGCCATGATTCCGCTCCTATTGGTAGGCATTAGCAGCAATCTTACACTCGGCATCCTAGCTGCAGTTTATACGCTATGCATCCTGGTTGTACAGGAATACTTCATTGAGCCGAGAATATTCAGAAGGAAAAGCTACAGCTCGGTGATCCTGGTGCTGGTAATTTTGATTCTTACCGATGCTTTCGGATTGATCGGGCTTATCCTGGCGCCACTGCTCTCAGCAACCATTCAGAATATTTTCAAATATATACTCCAGCCGCCCTTTGCATCCGATGCGCTCATCCAGGATCCTGGCGATCCGTTCAGCCAGACGGCTTTATTGAGAGAACGTCTTGAACAGACAAAAGGGGCGCTGGAGGATCACAGCCATCCTCCTTCGCCTCAGGTGGTTAATTTGATGGAGCGTCTCGATCGTTTGATCGCAGATACCGATCGCTACCTGTATGAGAGTCTGTTATACCGTCCTGCACCGGCGAGAGATAAGACTCGGTATAGCCGCGAACAGCGCTGAGCCAACGATCGACCAAAATATCGGGAATGCTTCGCGGTTAATGTTTTTTCTTCCAATCTCCAGTTTTTTCGTCTTTCTCATACATTTTCTTGACAGCCGCCCAGGCCACTTTGTGCGCTCTTTCTTCATCATGGTTGTATTGCTCCCAGGCGCTGTTAAATGCAGACCGATAGATCTCCTGGGCGTGTTTTGGCAAATTCTCACGCACGCTGTCTGGCAAATTGCTAAGGCTCTTATAAGGCATTTGCTTCACTCTTTGGGTATGCTGATTGATCCTTTTCCAACCACTCCAACAATGATCGAATGCTGCCGGTCGCTGCTGCGATACAGGTATCCGCTGCTCCATAGTAAAGCGTGAATGTATCTCCATCCAATCCAATCGTCAAGCCGCAGGGAAAGACGACATTGTTCACGTCCCCGAAACGTTCATATGGCTCCTCGGGTCCAAAAAACCACGCACTGCCGCGTTGGAGACAGATCTCAGGACGTTCCAGGTCTAATAATGCCAGCCCTAATCGATAAAGACAGCCGGCGCAGGTGGACTTTACTCCATGGTAAATGACAAGCCAGCCTTTTGACGTTAATATCGGTGGAGGTGATAAGCCGATCTTGTCAGCATCCCACCAGGAGCCGCGGCGAGCTTCGAGCATTAAGCGATGATCCCCCCAGTGTTTTAAGTCCTCTGAGTATGAAATCCACATGTGTGCACGGCTGCTGCCTACAGGACGATGGATCAAGGCCCACAGACCATTCAAGCGATGGGGAATTAGAGCCGCGTCCTTATCCTCCGGCGGCATAATCACGCCCAATCGCTCGAAGCTGCGAAAATCCTCGGTGAGGGCCAATGAGACGCTGGGGCCTCCACGGGAATACGTGGTATAGACGACCGCATATTTCTGCAGCTCAGGGGCATACGTAATCCGTGGGTCTTCGATGCCCCATAGTTCTTCGGGATAGTTCTCGGGATCGGGGTAAAAGGTCGGTTGAGGATCGATGATCCAGTTGTCGATTCCATTCGAGGAACGTGCCACACAAAGATGGGAATGACCGCGCATGTCTTCTACCCGGCAAAGCAGAACCGTTGTCCCATCTGGTAAGAGCGTTGCTCCCGGATTAAAAACGGAGTTGACTTCGTAGGGCCAGTCTGCTGCTGTTAAGATGGGGTTGGCTGGATAGCGCAAAATAAGCTGTTCGTACCCGTACTTGTTTTTCATCGTGTTCGCCCTCCTCGCTGTTGTGTTCGCTGCACGAGTGCATTCGAAGGGGGAAATATCGGGGCGATGTCCCCCAAAGTTAATGAGGAGGGTTCCAAAAGGCTGATCTCCGAAAGGCTTAATAAGAATGCCAAGGTGGACTCCGCGCCCTGATTGTTGTTTACACTATCTGGATGCAGTCCATCCCGACATCCGCCTGTCATAGGGTCATACACCTGCACGCCAAGGTCGTTCTGCCCGAGGAACCAGTGAAAGGCACGCCTGGCTTCATGATACCAGGCTGCCTCCCCCGTCGCCCGGTACGCCTCCAGGCATGCGGATACCATCGCGCCGGCTTCGATTGGCTGCTGATCGAAACGGGCTTTTTCTCCGCCGAACTGGTAAAATCCCCGGTTGCCGACGGGTGAGTAGTGTCCCTGCGGAGCGGTCTGAATGTCAGCCAGCCAGCGGAGAGATTCAAGCGCCATGCGAGCCGCTTCTGGATTTTTCAACCAGCCGCTGGAAAGGAGCAGCGCGTGGGGTAGGGTTCCATTGTTATAAGTAACGTAATCTTCGAACCAATACCATCCAGGCTTGCATACCTGACGATAGAGTGCCATTAATCGCTCGGTCAGCATTTTGCCGGTATGCATTACGGCCCGGTCTCCGGGGAACCTGCGCAGGTATTCGTCGATACCAAGCAATGAAAACGCCCAGGCGCGTGGGCTTGTGAAGTCTCGGGCGGCTGGTATTGCCTGGTTGAACAATATGGCTGCTGCCCCGACCATATTATCGCTGGTAGCGCGGTTTGTAACCGCCCCCAGGCTCCACAGCGCACGACCGTGGCTGTCTTCAGAGCCTTCTTCTTCTATCCAACGCCGGTCGAAACCCAGAAAGTTACGGAAGCGGCCTTTCTCTGGATTAAAGGCGTACCCGAGAAAAGCCAGGTAGCGTGAGGCGAGCGCGCCGACGTCGACATAGCTGTCACTGACCCGTTTTTCCAGCAGGAGTGACAGCACAAGGGCGCGGGCATTGTCATCCGTGGTATACCCTTCATCGTAATTGGGTATATTGAACACCGCATGTTGAAAGATTCCGGTGCTGTCGGTCAGGCGCACAAGGTGGTCTAAATCTATTAGTGGTAATCTGGCGTGTGGTTCACCAAAATCCAGGTCATTCGAAGGATGGTATTGGTATGCAGCTTGTGGGTCGTCGATGCGCCCCTCGACCGCGCGCTCAAAACTAGCCATGTACTGCTGGGCTGTTTTGGACCAGATCATTTCACGCCCATGCAGGTAGGCGCGTTTTCTGGTCGCGTGTCGTTCGGTTTCGTTGTTTAGATAGCTGAGGACCTGCCTGCCGATTGCAGCCGGGTCTCGAAAAGGAACGATTTGCCCGCGTCCATCAGCTAACAGCTCTACTGCATAATGATAAGGGGTAGAGATTACCGCTTTCCCGGCGCCGACGGTGTAAGCCAGCGTTCCGGAGACAATCTGGTCAGGATTCAGGTAGGGCGTTATGTAAATATCGGCTGCGCCGATATATTCTATGAGCTCATTCAGGCTGACGAACCGGTCGTGAAAGACGACGTTATCCTCGACTCCCAGTTCCCTGGCCAGGCTTTCAAGAGAATGGCGGTAGTTTTCTCCCTGGTGGCGCCGGACATGCGGGTGCGTGGTTCCTAAAACCAGGTAAACTACGTTTGGGGTCTGTGCCAGGATTTCAGGCAGCGCCTGGATAACATTCTCAATGCCTTTATTGGGTGACAGCAGCCCAAAAGTCAATAAAACTTGTTTCCCTTCGACATTAAATTTGTCCTTATAAAAGTTAGGATCAACAAAGGGAACATCGGGGATGCCATGCGGGATCAGGTCGATTTTTTCGGGGGAGACAGCGTGGGTATTCTGCAGCATCGCTGCCCCGTACTGGCTCATGACGATCAATCGGTCCGAGAGCTGGATCAGCTCATCCATAACACGGCTTTGAGCCGGATCAGGATCTGTAAGGATTGTATGCAGTGTAGTCACCACCGGTGCCTGGATGCCTCGCAGCAGAGTTAAGATGTGGCTGCCAGCTTTGCCGCCGAATATGCCAAACTCGTGCTGTAAACAAACCAGGTCAACATCATTTAAGTTTATGTAATCGGCAGCAGACTGGTACATTTTCAAATCCTCTTGCTGTACCTCAAATCTTACCCGTGCGGGATAATCATACCCATCGGATTGGTCGTTCATTGCCAGGCTGAGTAACTCTATGCCTGGATATTGAGCGGCGACTGATTCGCATAAATCCGTGGTAAAGGTAGCAATCCCGCATTGGCGAGGTAGGTAATTGCCAATAAAGGCAATTTTGCGAAAAGCAGGTGTTAGATTTGTTACCATACGCTGTCCTCCGATAATTGAGGTTTTGGGGTATGTATGACGGCGAAACCGCCATACATACCCCAAAACACTATGCTCTTAATGGGGAACACCCTCTGGGGCTGGGGCGGTCCTCCTTCTGAGCGTAAGGCGAGGCGGTATTTAATTAGTGTGAGGTTTTGCCTGGGATATGCCTCAGCCTCGATCGCTTTTGGAATGGCAGATCGTTGCCGGGAAGTTCGCCGTACTTTTTATCCGAAACGAATCGATATTCTTCAGCTTCAGGGTTGTTGTGGAGGCGGTGCGTTGTGAGTATATTTTAATGCCCTTGGGCTCATCCATTTTTCATTGCCCTTGGATACACTGCGCACTGCCTCTAACAGCAACTCCGGAGCTTCATCTTTCGTTATGTAACCGTTAGCGCCATTATCTAACATTCCTTGAATATAGAGACGGTCATGATAGCTGCTTACAGCCAGGACCTTTATCCCTGGTTGTACATCACGGATCAACCGGACAGCTTCGTATCCACGAAGCACAGGCATTTCTACATCTAAAAGCATCACATCCGGATTATGTGATTGGGCAAGTTCAACCGCCTCCATGCCATTTGCGCCTTCACCCACTACCGTGATATCCTTCGCGGCAACAAGCAGTCTCTTGATCCCTTCCCGGGTTTTTAGATGATCGTCAACGATAACTACTCTGATTTGTTGTGACATATATACTCTTTTAGACCATTCTTTCGAGATAGTTTTCTCGAGGTACTTGGTTATCTCAATCAAGTATACAGAACGCCCAAGGGATCCACAATCAGGAATATTCCGGTGGGACAGTAGGATTAACCCTAGTATCCCCTTCATCGGTTATAAATAGTTCTCCCGCAGCGCCATAACAGCGGCTTCAACCCGTGAGAACACGCCCATTTTCCTAAAGATTGCATCCAGGTGTTTCTCGACCGTTTTTACGCTGATCCCTAACGCCAGCCCGATCTCTGAGTTAGTCTTGCCATCTACCACAAGGCGGAGCACGTCAAGCTCACGCGGCGTGAAGTCCTTGCCGCCCTCTTTCTCACTTTGCAGGATCTGGCTGAGGCGCGCGGCTACCTTGCGGCTGATCCAGCCTGTCTCACCACGTGCTACGCCGCGTACTGCTTCCACGATATCTTCTGGTACTTCGTCCTTTATCAGATAGCCTGCCGCTCCCAGCGCAAGCAGTTGGGATATGTATTCCCGGTCATCGTAAGAGCTGAGTCCAAGAACGCGTACATGGGATTCGGCTTCAACAATCCTTTTTAAGACCTCTACTCCGTTCAGATCCGGCAGTTCCATATCCAGGAGGACAACATCAGGGTCCAGGTTTCCGATTTTTTCCAGCGCCTCCATTCCAGAGGCTGCTTCTCCAACCACGGTTATTCCAACCGCCGCCTCCAACAGGTTTCGGATGCCCTGACATACAATGGGATGGTCGTCAACGATCAAAACACGAATTTTAGGCATAAGCTAGGCCTCTTCAATTGACAGATTCTTCACCGGTACTTTGACCCATATGGTTGTACCTTCACCTGATCGAGATTTCACTGTAAACGATCCGCCCAGGGCTTCTATTCTTTCTGCTGCACCTGCCAGGCCAAAATGGCCCTGGCGTACCAGCCCAACCCAGTTGCGTGGAACTTCGAAGCCTTTTCCGTTATCGGTGATCTCAAGTGCGGCGTCCTCGGCATCAAAAGCAAAATGCACATTCACCTGGCTGGCTTCTGCATGCCGGACGACATTTGCCAGCGATTGCTGCAGGATGCGGAACAGCGCCAGGCGCACATTTTCCGGCAGGGTCTGTCTGTCCTGGGCCAGCTGCAGGTGGACGGTGAGTCCGGGATGTTTTTCTTGAAAATCTTCTACATAGGAGCGCACAGCTTTCTCCAGCCCGAAATCAGCCAGGGTCGGAGGCCTCAATTCTTTAGCTGTCTCGCGCAGCTCCTTTAGCACAATTTGTATATCCTGTCTTACTTTATCCAGCGTATCCTTCTGTCTGTCATCCACCGTACTGCGCAATTCCTCGATCTGGTAGATGGTGCTGTACAGCTCCTGCATAGGACCGTCATGGAGCTCTTGCGCCACGCGCAGGCGCTCCCTTTCCAGGTTCCCCTGCAGGCGATTCTTCAGCTCCGCCATTTCAAGCTCGATTCTTTTCTGTTCGGTGATATTTTCTACGATGCCCACAATAAATGCCAGGCTGTCATCCCCCCCGCCTTTCTTGACGCCCGTAAAAGTTGTCTTTGCCCACACAATAGAGCCATCCTTGTGCAAGGCGCGGTGCTCAAACCGGACATCGGGCACGCCGCTCACTTTAAGATCGTGCACCAGCCTGATGGCGCGCGTAGCATCATCCGAATAAATGAAACTATAAAAATGCCTCCCGACCAACTCCGATTCGTAATACCCTAAAATATCCTGGAAAGCCGGGTTTATCTGGAGTATTTTGCCCTCCAGATCCAGCACTTTTATCCCGAGCGTGGTTGATTCGAAGATCGCACGGAAGCGCTCTTCACTCACGTTCAAAGCCTGCCTGGCGGAGAGCTGTGCGCTCACCTGCTCGCGCAGCGAGTCGAACAAGCGGCTGTTTTCGATAGCCAGAGCGGTGCGCTGAGACATAACGGTCAGGAAAGATTGATCGTCGACCGTGTATGGACTGCGCTCTCGTTTCCGGAACACCCCTATGCTACCCAGGATCCCGCCTCTCCCGGTGATCGGGACGATCAATATGCCTTGAATCTCCATTTCACCGACATAATTAGTAAACTCAGTGGTGGTAATGGCTTTCAACCGCTCAGGACTCAAATAAGGGATCAGCAGCGGTTCACCGGATTGGATGACCCCTTTTAGGATATCTTCGCTCAGCTCGTAATCAACCAGCATCAGATATTTCCTGAGCAGCGCCCGAGAGTGTGCCTCGGGGTGATGAAAAGCCGCGACTCTAAGCCGATCTCTGTTCGGATTTAACAAGGCGACAATGCAAGCATCCCCAAAATATTGCGCTGTGTGCACTGCCACGACATTCGTGATCGTGGTGAGATCATTGCTCGATTCGGCGATAGCATGCGAGAAATTGTAAAGTATTTCCACTCGCCGGGCATGATTTTCTTGGGATAACTCGATCTGTTTTCGATAAGTGATATCCTGTAAGAGCACGATTGAGCCAGTTACCTGCCCGATTTCATCTGTAAGTGGCTGTGCAGACATCGAAATCCATGCCGCCTTCGGATCATTTGCCCGGAGCATGATCATTTCTTCGCCATCTACAACCTCGCCCCTCAAGGCGCGCACCAGGGGCATGCTGTCAGCGGGGTAATAGGTCGTGGCATCGTCCAGGAAAAAGCCCAGCTGCATCGGCCAGGCTTCGGGCTCGAGATCGGAGGCCGGGTTGCCTAGTATCGACCCCGCTGCCCGGTTCATATACATCAGGCGCCCTTTTTGATCGGTGACGATCACAGCTTCAGGGATGTGATCGATGATCGCCTCCAGCTGTGCGGCACGTTTTTTCAGTGCTGTGGGATCGTTATTGCTGTTTATGGCTGTTTGCTGTTCCTGGATTTGACGATCTAGATTCGGGAGTATAAGCGGCTCATCCATATTCATAGGACCTGTGTACTTGGCGAAAGAATGGGGATTTATTGGATGGGCGTTGCCTACCCAGACGCCATCGAGTCTGGCTGAATTGCGTAACGTCTAAATCTATTAACCTCACGTCAAATGGCTTCCCTGGAATTTTCTGGAGGCCACGGGTAAGTCATGGTTGGACTGCATCCAATGTGAGGATTGCGGTATGTTTGTTGGGTAAGGCAGGCTGGTTCATCTCTCTTGGTGGAAAGATGCCCTATCACACACTATCCCTGATAATGTGCATTTCGACAAATTCTGGTGTATATGATAACACGAATTGTGGAGTGGATTTGTTGACTTTGTCTCCCCGCGCTGGCTGAGTTTGTCCCACCTACTAGACCATAACAAATCGCGGCTGGCGTGCAGGTAATTTGGATCCTAGGAATCAGTCCCTTTACGGGCGCGGATAACAGTATTGACCGCGTTGGCGATCTCCTCAGGCGTGATATTCAGGCCGAGCTGCAGTGCTTCGGTGAGCATCCATGCCGCGGCGATATCTACGTCAAACTCGGCCGCGCCGGGGCGTTGGGCCAGGCGCCCGCTGGCTTTCAATCCATTGACGTAGGCGATTGCCTGGCGCGCCAGATCCAGCAACGAATCGCCCGATGGCAGTTGTTTGATCTGCAAGCGGTTCAGCAGCTCTGCCCGCACCCAGGTTGCAGCCTCCGTGCGGTTGATACGCACCCCGCGCTGCTCAGAGAGGCGCGCGGAGAGCCAGTCGGCAGCCAGGTCCACCAGGATATCCAACTTTTCCTTGTCATCAGCCAGCTCTGATAGGTTGCCTTTCTCCATGCCCTGGATCAAATCGACAGCCATGTTGGTCATTTCCTGGGTGATGGAGGAAGTGAGTACCCCGCCAATGCGCTTCTGGAATTCAGCGGAGATCCAACGCGTGGCATCCTCAGTGCTCACCTTGATACCATTGGTGTTCAGCTCTTCTTCCAGCCAATCGGAGGCCAAAGCCAGCTTCTGCTGGCCCTTTTTTACCCCTTCCGGAACGATCAGTTCGCCGCGTTTCTCCAGGTTCTCCACATAATCGATCGCCGCATTGCTCAGGCGCACGATACTGCCGATCTGCTTCTCATAGGTGGTGTTGCGCACATAGGTGCGAATCAACCACGAGATGATCAAAGGGACAACCAGGTACACAATCTGGAGCAGCAAGTCTACAAAGTCTTTATTTGTAGCGATGAATTCATTCATTAATGACCTCCGATCGAATCGACCAGATTACAGCCTTTAAGAGGTGAGTGACTTAAACAGGCGGCGGGCATTGCGTGAGATGCGCCTGGCGGTCTGCATATCTCTTCTAGAGAGAGCTGCGGAGATTTGGGATGGGGTAGCCTCTGCCAGGCGGTCGAGTTCACCCAACCCGGAGGATGCCAGCCGGGCAGCCAACGCCGATGTCACCCCGGTCACCGCGGAAATAGGCGGCAGCAGCGATCCTGCCGGCGATGGGGCAGGCTGCTCCCCCACGCTGGGCGCAGATGGCTGCAGGATCGTCAGGGACGGAGGCGCGGATGTGAAAAGCTCCCGCACCGCTGGGGGAATGGCAGAAGCAGCAATCCGCACGGCTCCGCCCGCGGCGGCGGTTCGCCTTTCCAGAACAGCCCCTGCCAGGCGTAATCCGGCGCTTCCGGCCCTTCCAACAACGATCGGCGCAGCGCCACGTGTCTCGATACGGCTCAGTACAGCCGTAGGTGCTGGGACGCGAGTCGGTGCGGCAACGACCGTTGGACGAGTTGGAACTCCCAATCCACCGGCGCTCACCGGAGGTACGGTGGCTGTCGTGGCGGGTGCTGCTGCGCCACCACCGATGTGCTGCTGGTGAGACCCGCAGTGACAGCATTCTCCCTCTACGGCTGGCTGGCCTCCGGGTGTCTCGGTCTCGTGGGCGTTGCACAGCTCGTCCGTTTCACCACAGCACGGGCAGTAGCAGCAGCCGCGGCCTTCGCTCGCGCCAGCCGGGGGTGTAGGTGGGCACGGTATACCTGTTGGCGGTCTCCGGGGTGGGGCTGCTGGCGCACGGTCGTAGACCACGCGCAGATCAGAAATATTCAGGTCACCGGGGGCCTGGGCCACAAAATTCAGCGGCACCTCCACCATGACCACTTCTTCGAGCGCCACCTGCTGTACCAGCAGGCTCACTCCCGAGGGGACCACCAACCGCACAAGGGCTGCGGCAGTCCCAGCCGGCGATTCACCGCGCCGCACCAGCTGGTCGGAGCCTTGTGCGCCGATGGCGGCGCTGAGCGGGGAGCCCAGGGCCTGCCCGGCTTCATCGGTGAATGTCAGTTCGAGGAGCGGCTCGGCGCCCGCAGACGCTGTCTCAAGCCGCCCCGAGAATGTCAGCTCGTATGAGCTTTGGGCGGGGAATCCGGCTGCCTGCTCCAGTGCGACAGATGCCGCGCCCCCATTGCGGAAGCGCAGCCCGCCTTCTTCAGCGGTGAGCAGCACCCCGGAAGCGCCTGAAGGGGCCAGCGTCCAGCCTGCCAGTCGACCCTGGTCGAGCTGCTGCATGTCGCCGTTCACCAAGGCATCCGAGGTGGCCTGGAACGATGATAGGTCCACAACCGCCGCCTCCCGCGCCGGCACGCTGAAGCGCACTTCGGCCATTTCGGCGCCGGCAGGGGCGACTGCCGCCAGACGGTGCAGTACTATCGGAGACGCCTCAGGCACCACGCCGCCGCTGAGGATGCTCAGTTCCAGCGCCAGTCTGATCACTCGCGGGTCGGCGTCAAAGGTGGTGAACTCCAGGCTGTCCACTTGTTGGGCGCTGCAGTTGCCACCGTACCAGATGATCTCGGCTACTGCTTCAGACGTGGTCGCCACGCCCCAGAAGTTCAGCGCATAATTGGCGCCGCCTGCCACCGGCATAACCTGGGAGATGGCAGTTGCCCGGCGGGCAGGCAATGCTCCGGCCTGTTTGAAGCTGGCCTCATCGCGGCTGAAGAAATCTCCCAGCACAGCCGCCAGGCGGAAAGGCGCCGGCGCACACAGGCGCTGCACTCGCCCGGCGGTGAGAGACCACTCCTCCGGTACCAATACGCCCATAGGCAAGGCAACCAATCCGGGTCCCTCCTCGCTCCGGTGGCAGCTGGCGAAAATACGCTCACCGCCTGGCAGAGCTGCCAGGATTGCGGGATGAGAGTTTAGATTGATGGTTAACCTGGGATCAACCACGCCCAAGCGAGCAATATCGTAAATGATCAGCTGGCTGTTGCGGTAATCAGCCACCACCGCATAATTGCCATCCGGGTGCATCTCCACCGCCACCGGCAAAGGCTGCGGGTCCCCGGTCAGCTCCTCCTGGCCGATCGGTATGCCACGCGGCAGGGCCAGGACCGCAAGGGAGGCCGACCCGCTGTTGACCGCTACCAAGCGGCGCCCATCACGGCTGAGCGCCACACCACCACGTGCGGCCCCCACTGGCTGGTCTTCTGCCAGCGGGTTTGTCCCGACCGGCACGCCGGCCAGGACGATCCGGCGGGTGGCAGGGTCATAGGACCTGACCGAAGCTGGTACATCTGCACTGTTATGGTCAGCGGTCAGTACATACAGCCGGCTCCCGTCGGATGAAACCACCAGGTCGACCGGCTCGATGTTATCTCCCAGATCGATCGTGCCAGTAACGATGTCGCTGGCATTGAAAGGGGCATTTTCGAGGAGCTTGCTCTCCAGGCGCTCCACATCCACGAACAGGATGGAGCCGGCGGACGGCAGGTCATCATCATCGGGTTCAAAATACCGGCGGACATACAGGCGAGAGCCGTCCGGAGAAAATACCCCCCTGCCGGGAGAGGCGTCCAGAAAAGGCGCCCCGGTGGATGTTTGCCCGAAGCCGATCACCTGCCACTGCTCGACATCCACCCAGATCAAGGTGTTCGCCGTGCTCACACAGACCCTGCGCCCATCGGGGCTGACTGCGATCGCCAACGCCGGGCTGGCTGGAAGCAGCACAAATCCTTCGGGCTCCAGGCAGGCCTCGTTAATTCCTGCCAGGAGAAATGTAGTCTCCGAGCTGGCAAAAATGTTACTTGCAGCACCGATGGAGCTTGATAACGGAATACTGATAAATATTGTCTTTCCGTCCGGTCCGGCTGCCAGGGCGCTCACGGTGCGGTTTACAGGGAAGCGCACCAGGGTATCAGGGGGTGTGTCGCCCACGCGATGCCAGGCTTCAAAGTCGTTATTGAGCAGGAGCTCGCCTTGTGGAACAGCCGCCGTGGAGGCAGATGCCACCTGGTTGATAGCTTCAGCCACCTCGGCAAAATCCAGGCTGAAATCTACGCGGCCTAACGGCTCGAAGCGCTGTAAGCTCACGCGTTGGGCGGCATCGCCCTGACCTACTTGCAGCTCGATGGGCACCTGGTAGCTGGGAGGCGCTTGGCGCAGGTGCAGGAAGCCCACCAGCGGACCGTTCACCCCGCTCAGGCTCTCGGCGCGCCAGGATAGACCGCCGGTATCGGTGTACTGCATGCCAAGCGGCGAGCCCCGAGATTCGTCGGCAGCGATTGCATCCCCCGCCGTCCACACGCCGCTGGCTGAATGAGCGGCTACCTGTGCCTGGGTAGCCACGCTCCATTCGGCCTCGCCGCGCAGGCTCTGCACCACGAGCCACAGCCGCACCCCGGCTTTCACCTGGACCTCGACTGGCAGGCTGGCGTTCACCCAGGTGGGTTTTCCCTGCACCTGGCTGTCAATCGCCAGCCTGACCTGGGATGGCAGCACCGATTGGGTGAAGGGTTTGCCGTCGGTGTCTTCCACCAGGTCCAGCGCCAGCTCGGCAGTACGGCTGACGGAAGTGAGCATAAGATCAATGGTGGTGAAGGGCAAATTCTCCGTGAAGACCAGCGGCGCGGCCTGAGCGCGTTCGGGTGTTATCTTCACTGTGCCCGCAGACTCGAGCAGCCCGGTAGGCCCGCAGACGATGCGGCTGTCGGCAAACGAGCCGCGCACGCGCGCTCCGGTTTGGCCAGGCAGCACGCGTGCCCCTGCCGGCAGGCGCACTGTCACCAATCCCGGCGGGCTGGTCGAGAGGGTGCTGTAATCGAAGCTCAGAGCAGCTTCATTCAGGCCGCCGGGCAGCGCCGCCTGTGATTGGACGAAATCAATCTCCACGGTCAGGTCCAGGCGGCACAGGCTGTCAGAGTGGATGGTCAGAGGTATCTCATAGTACCCATCCTGGGCTTCGGCTTCGGTCAGGAAGGCGTTTAAGATGACTGAAAAGTCCGGGACTGTCTCAGTGCGCGCTAGCTCGCCTGGACGCGCCCAGAAGGGAGGACCTCCCTCCAGGCGCAGGGTGAGGTTCGAGGGCGCCGAGCGGATGCCAACGCGTGTAATGTGTGGGTTGCCTGCAGCAGGCAAAGTGAGCTTGAATTTAGCCGTTGCCAGGGAAGGCAGCAGCCCGCCGGCAGCATCTGGCAGGGAGAAGTCATTCACCCCATCTTCCGGATTGCTCATCGCTCCCAGCTCATTGATCGGCACGTACAGCCCGCCGAGATCCACCTGCAGGCTTGCTCCGTTCAAACCGCTTCCCAAAACGCTGGAAAGGGTGCGGCGGATGTGGAAGTCCACCTCGGCAAATGAGGTCGTCTCCAGCTTACGCGCTCCCCAATCGCCCTGGTCGCCGGCAAAATCGATACGCTCTTCGAAGATCACCCCGCCCGGAGGCGCAACCGGTTCCACGAGCAGCGTGGCTTTCGTCACCTGGGCACCTTCAGGCAGGCTGCGCAGGATCAGCTGGCGGTCACCCTCGAACGGAGTGCGGCTGCCCTCAAATCGTTCGCTGACAAGCATATTCCACTCTTTTGTTATCCGGCTTGTTCAGCCCATTGACAGGGCTGAACAAGCCAATAAATCCTGAGACTTACGCCGTTGGACCTGCGTAAATTCGCAAATCGGTCAGACCTTGAGCAGAGCCATCACTTTCAGGTGGTCGGCTTTGATCGCATCCGGAGGCGGGAAGCCTTCGCCTACCGAGGTGGGGTTAGTGAGGACGTCGGGCAGATCTGGCGCTTCTAAAAGCATCAGCCCCAGCGTGTTGAAATCGAAGTGCACCACCGAGATCTTATTCGGCGCCCATGTGATACCGATGACATTATCGTTGTTCATTTGCGTGTGGAAGTTAATGGTCTTGCGAGGGCGCACGACAAACCAGATATCATCCCAGTCCTTGCGCTGCTTGAGGTGGCGTACGGTGCGGTTCTCACGGCAGCAACGGTCAAACCAGGGTGAGTGGCAGAATTGGTCGTCATCGAACTGGTCGTTGGGAGCGGAGAAAAAAGCCTTCCAAAAGTCGTTCTCCAGGTCGCCCAGGCTCATATTGTCATCGTATTCGACGTTAAACAGCTCGAGCATGCGCGCGAAGGGGATGCGATACGGGGGCGGCTCCGGCGGATCGATCTCGACTGAGACGGCAGGCTGGTTGGGGGTCTCCTCTGGTCGGAAGCGGATCTTGCTCTCGCTGGAATGGTAGAGGTAAAAGTTGGTGAAGGTCTCGTAGACGTGTTCATCTTCTGAGGCGATCACGCGGAAGTAAGCCAGCTGGTACAGATCGGTCAGCGGGAAGGCGCCCAGCTGGTGCTCTACCACCGATGGCTCGCCGACCTTCAGGTCTTTAAAGACCATCATATAGCCGGTGCGCTTGGGAAGCTCTGCCATGATGCGGTCGATAATGGCTTTGGTGTACTCTTCGGGCGTCTTGCCGCCGAACTTATCCGCGTCGCCCGCTTTGTCCACTTGCTCCAGCTCGTCGATGGCAGTGTCGATGGAAGTGTGAATATCGTCCTTGATCATCTTCTGCAGGTCGTGGAAGTCCTCGACAGTCCACGGATCACCTGACTTGCGCTGGATGTAGTAAGGTGCAGTTTGGTCGGTCATTGTTCTTTCTCCTTGGGTGAAATCAAATAGGTTGATCTTCAACGCCGGCGCGCGTGACGCGCACGCTGACGCCGGCAGCTTTTGCCAGGCGTACTCCGACTGGCGCGGGTTTGAGAATGTCGAGCACCAGCTCGGGCAGATCAGGTCCGGCGACTGTCTCTCTGGCACTGTCGAAGCGCGCCCCATTGAATGCCACGCTCACATCGAAGAACGCCGGGCCGCTCTTGCGCACAGCCACAGAAATGGCATTACCCCATGCTCCCTCACTGCGGGCGCGCAGCTCGATGAAGCCGGGAACCTCGGGATCTTGCAGGTAGATGCGTGCCGGGGTCTCCTCACTGCCCAGGGTCAACAGGCGCGGCTTGCGGAAGGGGATCTGCTGTGGGCTCCATCCCAACGGCACGCGTTCCACCACCTCGGCGACAACCAGCTGAGAGCCGGCATTGATCAGGTTCTTCATGTGGCGGGGCTCCTCGTCCGGGCCTGGTTCTGTGACCGTATTCTCGAACAGTTCTGGCAGGGTCGATCGACGGCTGAACTGCGACAGGTTGAAGCGTCCGCCAAAGCGAGCTGGCAGGTCAGCGGGTAAGCGCACCTCCACAACCCCCGGTTGGTGGCTTACCCAATCTAAACTGATCTGCACTGGCATTTCCCCCTGTCCGAGCAGCCCCTGGCTCGAATCGAAGACCGCCAACTCATGCTCGGGTGGAGAATAGGCAAAGCAGCTCAAGTTGAAGCGCGCCCGTCGGCTGCAGGTGCCGCCCGCAAAATGGGCACCCCCCGGGAATATCTCGTTTCCATCGTCATCCACGCTGCCGAAGACACAGTAATTAAAGCGATCCACCAGGCAGTCTAGATAGCGAAAGTGCGAGCGACCTTGCGGCAGGCTAAGCACGGCGCTTTTCTCGAGTACGGTCGCCCGCACCAGGCTGGATGGATGTGCCCCGGCGTTTACCTGCCAGGCAAGGCCGTGGGGATCATCTGCCGGTGAACCGATGGTCACACCGGTGTAGGCTTCGTCCACATCACCGGCCAGGAATGTGACATTGAACAGGCAGTCGATGGCTTCTACCACCAGCAAGGGCAGCGTTTCGGGGAGCTCAGCGCCAAAATAGGGTCCCTCGGCCGCCACCACCCGGTCTGCAAATGCTGATATACCGGGTACCAGCCCATTACGCAAGCGGGCGACCTGATCTCCGCCCGGACCTTCCAACCGGTATCCTTCGCTGGTATTCACCAGCCGCCCAACCAGGCGGGCTGGGCTTCCATCTCCAGGTGCATCTGGCAGTGCGACCGGCTCAGCTTCATTCACCTGCACGCTGATCTCGGGCTGGTCGCTGGTCGAAAGAAAGGAGTGCAGGCTGAGCAAACGACTGGCAAGCGGGTTATCCAGCATCAGGCGGGCGGCTCCTTGCGACGAACCAGTCAGCGCCCAGTCGCTGGTGCACTCAGGGAACGGAACCTGTGCTCGCCCGCCCAGCAGGCCGGTGAAGATTTGTTCCGGCGAAAGGAACTGGGTGAGGCCCGCGGCGTCCGTCTGAGAGACGACCAGACCCTGCTGGGGGTCGGTCCAAAGCCGGATAGTTTCACCCGGGCGTAGGTTGGTAAACAGCTGGACATCCCAGCCGATGGTTTGGTTGACCAGCATCGGACTGCAAGCGCCCGAGGGGGCTTCCAGGCGCACCTGGGCAAACGCATCGCCCACGCCCTTGTTATCCACGTACCAGGCGCTGCCATGCAGCACGCTCTGCGGCGGGCTGCTCGCCGTCTGCGGGAGATATTCGATCAGTTCAATGGTACGCAGCGGGAGCACCTCCACAGATGAGCCCGGCCCCACAGTGGGAGATGTCAGGCGCAGCTGGTCCAGCTCTCCTGCGGAAGCCAACCCCGGGAAAACATCGTTTATGCGTGCCACAATCTCGCTCAACAAAGTGACAGCTGGTGTAGAACCGCGCAGGTCGATATCCCGCCACAGCCCGCCATCCACTGACAGGCGTAAGATGGAGCGCTGGCTGAGATCTACCACCGAGGTCAGCGAAACCGTCCCGGTCAATGTGGCAGGAGTCGAGGCTGCGCCTGTAGTCTGGGTGGGCAGGCTGCCGAATAAAGCCTGGCGCGCGTCGCCTCCCGAATAGCGCTCCAACACCAGACGGCTGGAGATTCCGCTGGTTGTCGATTGCAGCTTCAGGCGATCCCCCTCTTTCGAGGCCACGTCCGCTTTTAGGGCGGCATTGATGCGGGTGAGGATGTCATCCAGATCGGTGTGTGAAGGGTCATCCGCGGCGCAGTCGATATCCACGGGGACAGCGCCATCCACCCCAATCCTCAAGAACCGGGCGGTGGTCAGGTCCAGCTCGCCGGAGATCTCCACCTGGCCAATAAGGGAGGCCGCTTGAGCATCTGCGCCCTGGTAGCTGCGAGGGACAGAGAAGCCGAACAGGGCAGCCGTGACGTCGACCATGCCGGAGCCGGAGGGCAGCGCCAGCTCGAGCTGGGCAGCCGCGCCAGTTTTCGACGACTTCAGGATGAGGTGTGTCCCATCGTGCGAGGCAACGCCTGAACCGAGCGCCAGGCTGATCAATACCACCAGGTCGGAGAGCGCCAGGTGGGCGGGTTCGTCGCCGGTCAGCAGGATATCCAGCGCAGCGGCTCCATCGAGACCGATGCTGATCGCCGCTCCGGCAGGCAGGTCCACCCCGGCGCTCAGGTCGGGCAGCCCTACCAGGGTCACGCCGCTGGCTGGCGAGCCGGAAACCGCGCCGGCGGGCAACCCCAGCAGGGTGTCCAGGGCAGCGTAAGCCAGGGGCGGCTCGAAGCCCAGGCTGCTCTCCTGCCCTTCGGAGGGGGAGACCAGGATCAGGTGCTTGCCGTCCGTGAAAGCCACGTCGGCGTGCACATCCGGCTGCCAGGCTGCGTTGATGGCGCTCAGGACTTCACCGATCAAGGTGGCGCGCGGGCGAGGGCCGGCGCACAGGATATCTTTAAAGGGCAGCCCATCCACCGACAGGCGCAGGTAGCTGCCCTGGCGCAGGTCCACGCCGCGGCTCAGGTCAGCCGTCCCTACCAGGCGGGCGCGCGTGGCAGGCTGGCCCTCGGCGCGGGCTGAGTGGACTCCCAGCACGGCTTGAGAAGCCTCTGCGGCGATGATCGCCCGGCTGACATGCCGGCGGCGGGTCTGGGTGGTGAGCGGCAGAACCTCGATGCTGCTGCCCCCTCCGGTGGTCGTGGAAGCCAGGATCAGGTGCAGCCCGTCATCGGTGGCGGTGTCGTCGCCCAGCTTCTGCTCCACGGCGCGGGTCACGTCCTGCAGAATAGCCTTGCGAGGGTTGGCGATCCCCTGGCTCAGGTCCACCAGGACAGGCGGACCGCCATCCAGGCGCACCTGTAGGAGGTGGCGTGCCAGCAGATCGATTTCGTCGATCTCTGCTTTGCCCACCAGGCGGGCAGATGTGGGTGCCGAGCCGCGGCGCGTGCGCGGCGGCAGGCCAAAGAGCAGCTCGGTCGCATCTGCCTCGTCGGGAGTCTCGAAGCGCAGCTGGGAGGAGCTGCCGGTGGTCGGCGAGATCAGGCGCAAGCGGCGCCCGATACGGCGGGCGATCTCACCGCCGAATGCCGGGGCGAAAGCGGCGTTGATGGCATTGGCGATCTCGGTCAGCTGCGTCTCAGCCGGGCGCAAACCGGCGCAGTTGACCGTGACCGGCAGCGAGTCGTCAATGCTCAGGCGCAGGTTGAAGCGCACGCTCAGGTCAACCCCCTCTGCGGGCAGCTCAGGGCTGAACACCTCGGCCCGGGTTTCATCGGAGCCCAGGCTGACCGGTGTGTGGGGACCGAACAGACGAAGGGCTGCGTCCTGCGCTGGAGCCTGCAGGAAGGCAATAGCGGATAGATGCCCCACGCTGGGCGATTCCA
This sequence comes from uncultured Anaerolineaceae bacterium, assembly GCA_964525785.1. Classification (GTDB taxonomy): domain Bacteria; phylum Chloroflexota; class Anaerolineae; order Anaerolineales; family UBA4823; genus JAQBDA01. The sequence goes on along the minus strand of CAZGIX010000003.1, from coordinate 32,410 downwards.
GGCGCAGGTATTTCGCTCCATCCTCTTCCGCCAGCGACGCAGCATCGAAGCCCAGGGCGGCGTTGACGGCATCCCGTACTTCCTCGGCGGTGCGGTGCCCGGGGGTGGCGCCGCCGCAGTCCACCTCTACTGGGGTACCCCCATCGATGGCAATACGCAGGTAGCGCTCCTGCCGCAGGTCCAGATCGCCGGATAGATCAACGCTTCCGATCACCGCAGCAGCCAGGGCGGGTCTTCCAAAATATGTGAGCGGCGGCAGCCCCAGCACAATATCGCCGGCTTCGTCTGGGCCTTCTTCAAACTCCAGGCGGCTGGAAGGTCCGGTGCTTGGGGCGACGATCACCAAGTGCCCCTCTTCTGCAGATGCCACCCCGCGGCCAAATATTGGCTCGAAGACGGAGTTGATCTGGCTGACGATCTGCTTCAGAGATACCTGGCGCGGGTCCGCATCAGTGGGGATGAGCTGGACCGTCTCGGTTTCGGCGCCGTCCACCTGGAGATAGAGCAGGCTGGCAGCCCGCAGGTCTGCGCCCTGGGTCAGGTCAGGCTTGCCCAGCACGCGGGCGGGTTTTGCTGGCTCGCCGTAGTCTGCAGCGAAGGGGAAGCCCAGCACGTGCATGGCTGCATCGTCAGCGTCGGGCTCATCTTGCACCAGTTCCGGCGAGGAGCGCTTCCACCAGGTGTCCAGGTCGTCGTAGCTGTCGGCGATCTCCAGGCCCAGGGCTTCGGCAGCCACGCGCAGGATGCCCTGCACAGTAACTGTGCCCTCCAGGAAGGTACGCACATAACGTTTCAGATGGCGGCGGAACTCTTCCAACTCTTCTTCTGGCTGGGGTGCCAGCCCGTAAAGCGAGGCGATATTCGCCAAATCCAGGATCTCGGCCGCGTTGCGGTCTGCGGTATCGACCCAGTGGGAGAGCATCACCTCCGCCAGCTTGTTTTCGCCCTGCTGCAGCTCGCCCCCGGCAGCGTTGGCAATGGCATACAGCGCCGAGGCTTGCCCGGTGACGGGCAGCGGGGCGCGAAAGGTGCCAGGCAGGTAACTGAGGATGCGATCGGTCTTATTCGGCATGCGATTCCTAGCTCAGAACAATATCAGCCTCTTCCATATCAAGCACCACCCACCACTGTTCGCCATCCACGGTGGCGGCGATCTTGAACTCGCCTGCTTCCACCTGCTCGTCGCTGGCTGGTGAGCCATCCAGGGCGATCACCAGGCTGCGGTCGGGGATGCGCCGCCCGGTCGGGGTAAGGGCCGGGGCTTCATCATTTACAGCGGTTGTGAGCGCCGCGCGCCGGGCCGCTTCGTCGGCATCGGCTGGCAGGGCTGCCAGCGCTTCCAGCAGGGAGTCCACCAGCGCCTGCGCGCCCGGTGTCCCCAGGTCGGAGCGCCAGGTGAGCACATCGGCGATCTTTATATCCATCACATCTGCCACACTCCTGGCGACTTTCAGGATCTCTGCCCCCTCCGCATCGTCCCCGCTGCTCAAGCCATCCGTATAGGACTGGATGGCATCAATAACTTGCTGGATCACCTTGCCCTTGCCATCTGCCGTGAGGCCAGGAGCCAGCGAGAGCAGCAGGCGCGGCTTGAAGAACACGTAGCGCGCAACCAGAGTGGTGAGCACACCGGCGGCCCGCGTTTCGTTCACCACTGCGCTGAGTTGGGGCATGCGCTCCGGCTCAGCCTCTACCAACACGGTGACGGTGCCAGGATCAGAGCGCTTGGTGCCGGGGCTGTTCGGGTCCCAGGCTTCCACCGGCATGCCGCGGCCTTCCAGGATGACGCGGAACAGCGACATGAGCGTGGCTTTACCCAGGGCGCGCAGAACAGCGCGGGCGCGGGCACGCAGCTCGTCATCCGTCTCGTCTTCGGCTCCTAACACGGTGGGCTCGAAGTTGATCACCCGCTCGATGCCCTCGATGGGCGCCAGCAGCGCGTCGATCTTGCCTGCCTCCACGCGACCAACTGCACCTTTGAATTCCTCGGCTGCCAGGATGGGCACGTCTATGCGCGCCTGTCCGCGCTGCAGGGTGCGCAGCTCGGTGGTCTCAAAGCGCACCTCGCCTTTGTTCGCCAGCAAGGTCGTCCCCTCGGGGATGGTAATATTGCCGGTGGATGCGGCTGCCCGGAAGAATGTGACCAGCCCACGGGCGAATTCTTTGGTCTTGCGCGTGATGCCCAAAATGGAGACCACGTAGTCGAGCGATTTGCCGGTCGCCGAGTCGATAAAGCCGGATTTATAGGCCTCATTGATCTGCTCGTAAACAATGGCGATCTCGCGGCTCATGGCCTCGCTGAGTGTGCGGGTAACGCTGCCCACGTTCAGATCGGTGATCGGCGAGTGGCTATTCTGAAGGAAGTAATCCACATAGAATGTGGTCTCGTCGTCCGGGCGGGTGCCTGCCTCCACCCACACCACGCCATTATCGCCCTCGCTGAACAGGAAATCGGCTTCCTTACGGAAAGTGAAGTGCGCTCCATTGACTGTGCCGGTGACGCCGCGCACGTCCCGGGCGGGCTTGGCAAGCGGGTACAGATCGGATTTGACGTCGAAGATAATCGGCTCGTTGGTGACGCCGCCGACGATGGCGGTGAGGATGTCGTCCACCACGTCTTGATAAGGCCGGGTAATCAAGGTAATCGTCTCAGAGTTCACCGTCACACGCCTCCTTCCAAAAAGAAGGGGAACACCAAATTCAGGGGGATGTCGCTGTCGATGGGGATCAGGTGGATATTGATATCCATCTGCTCGCGCACCATGCGGTTTTGGGTAACCAGCACCGATAGAACCTGCTTGACGCGTGGCTCCATCGCCAGCGCTTGCAGGGTATACATCTTTGCCCGGTTGTGGGTGCGTTCGATGTTTAGCTCGCCCAGTAGCTCATATAGGCGCGAGCCATACGTGGGATGCCCGAGGATCTCCATCTCGCCCTGGGGGGTGAGGAATCTCAGCAGCAGCGCCTGTTTGAGGTTGTCCAGTTCGGTGAGGGTCTCCAGGTCCACGGCGCCGGTCTCAGGGACGCGGCGGGTAAACAGGTCGCTGCCACGCTGGCGATCATTTTGCTGATCAAGGTCCCCCAGCAGACGCAGATCGGTTCCCCATCGTTCGTTATCAGCCATACATCATTTCCTCGATATAGTTGTCGCCTTTGATTTCTTGCACCGCAAACTACCAGCGCCTTACGGTGGTGAGGTGTCGATGATCGAGCTGGTGGCTGGCGGGCCTACGATGATCAGTATGCCGGGCGGGGTAGGGATGCGGTCGCCCATACGCACCAGTGCTTTACCAGCCACGCGCACCCCGCTGCTAGCCAGCGGCCCAATGACAAGCGGGTATGGGATGCCCGATACCGAATTGACCATCAGGCACATCGATCCGCTGGTCGCCAGGGGCATGCCGTTGGCGGTTATGAAGGGTGGGAAGATGCCCAGGATGGTGCCGGTATCCGGCGGTCCAGCAGCTCCCGGGGTGATAACGACGCTGCAGCCAATGGTGACGGGTGGTCCAGGCATAGTCTGTGCTCACATCGAGAAGTTTGTGACGCCCTTGATATTGACCACTGCGCCCTGGAGCGTGGCGGCTCCGCCAGCTTGCAGACCCAGCATCCCGCTAGCTTTGATGTTTGCCGAGGCGTTTGCCTGAATATCCACGTTCGCCTGGGCCTTGATCGATATGCTGGTAGCTTCCAGGCTTAGATCGCCGTTGGCTTTGACGCTCATCGAGCCCATCACCTCGATGCTGACATCGCCGTCCTGGTCCATGGTGATCTTGGTGCCCCCAGCCAAGACGGTCACCGTACCGCCGCCGGTGTTGGGGTTATCCAGCTTCAGCTCGGTCTTGCCCGCTGTGGCGGTGAGGGTGCCGTCGGTGATCTTCACGTTCAGCTTGGGCGGCATTTGCAGGAGCACCTCCCGCGGCGGGCTCTGGTCGCCGTGGTTCTTGATCGAGGCCAGGATCGATTCGTCGTCGTCCTTCTCCAGGGGCAGGCGGAAGATGACCTCGTCCGGCTTGTTGAACGGCGGGCGATCATCATCGCTGTACAGGCGTCCGATAATAACCGGCTGGTTGATATCGCCCTTTTCAAAAGTTAGCAGCACCAGGTCGCCCACATTGGGGATGGCGACGGTGCCGATATGCCCAGAGGCGACCGGGACACGTTTGAGCAGCAGCCCGCTGTTCTTCAGGCGCACATCACAGGCGTAGTTATCCGCATCTGAGTCCGCCTCATGCGGGTAGACATCCTCTACCAGCCCAAGCTCTGCAATGCGTACGGCGCGCAGCTCGTGGCGGACGATCTCCTGGATGGTGCTGAGAATGGTAGTCAAAGGATAAATCTCCAATCTAAAGTGAGCAGGTATTCAGCGGTCAAGGTGTTTAGATGCTCCGGAAAGTAATCATGGTAGTGAAGCCGGCAGATTTGGTGATGCGGTGGGTGACAGCGCGCACCTGGTAGGAAGCGTTCAGGGATTCGTCCGGCAGCGATTTCAGCCGGATGGCGTCTCCCAGCTTCACCTGGGGGCTGCCGATGAGGTACAGCCGGCCGCGCAGCATATCGCGGGTGAAGCGGGTCTGGAGCGCTTCGGCAGCGGTGCGGGCTGCCTGGGCGTTGCGCAGGGCAGGGCGCTCCAGAAGATAGAGCGGATCGCCCTGACCGGCGCTGCCCTTGTTGGAGGCGAAGTCCTTGGTGAGCCAGGCCCAGGCTTCGGCGTCCTGCCCACCGCCGGGACTTTCCCCCAAGGCCTCCACTGAGGCGGCAAATGGCTCGCGCTGAATTATCTGCAGGTCCAGGATGTGTTTGCCAAACTCGAAGACATGCACAGCCTGGCCCCCGACGAATTTTTCGAAGATCAGCTCTCCCTCCGGGTTTACATAAAGGTCGAAGCCGCACAGGTCAGCCAGGTCGCGCATGTGCCGGTATAGGCTGCGCCGCCCATCGATCACGTAAGCCTGGAAGCGGCTGCCAGCTTCGGCGCGCTCTACCGGCACCCCGGCGCGCTCCGCCAGATCCTGCACGATCTCCCCGGCGGTCTTGTTCTCGAAATGCTCATCGGCAAATGAGGCGAGCAGCTTGTGCATACTGGAATGACCTACCAGCCGCCGCTGCGTCACGCCCGGCTCGACGTTCAGAAGGTCTGCGGTGAGCACGTGCTGCAGGCCATTCTCAGCATCGACATATCCCAGCTCCACTTTCACCTGGTCGCCCTTCTGAGGGCGGAAGGTGCCCACCTGCCCCATCACCAGGGTAAGGGAGTCAGCCGGCGCCTCCAGGTCGAGTGCGACGATCAGCTCCACAACGGTAGAGGCCTGCGGCTCGTCAGTGGTATCCACTACCTTGCCGCCGGAGGCGACCGGCAGGGCGGCGCCGACAGATCCGCCGGCGGCAGGCGCCGCCTGGGAGAAAGTGAGCTTATAGGCCGGGGTGAGGAAGGTCGTGTCCATAGCAGATTTCTTAAGCTATTCGGCGCTGGATATCCTGGATGCTAGCCTCAGCCTGCGAGCGCAGAAGCGGTTCGGGGTTTTCGGTTTTTTGGTGTTCCAGGGCTGCCAGGGCGGTTTCATCGCCCACCTCGGATAGCAGTTGCATGGCAACCTTGGCAACAGAAAAATCGGGATCATCCAGTAAGGCGATCAGTACGCTGGTCGCCTCTTTGCCCTGGATCTTAGCCAGGGCGCGGATGCTCAGCTGTTTTTGTACCGGATCATCGTCTTCAAGGGTCTCCTGGATGGCATCGGCAGAGGCGGGTGCCCCGATCTCTCCCAGCGCGATGGCTGCCCGGTAGCGCAGGTACTTCGGCGCAGACGGATCTTTCAAAATGTCGGTTAAGAGGGTCACGGCCTCTTCGCCCATCTCGATCAGCCTGCCTAATCCGCTGAATTCATCTTCCTGCATGAGTGCTATGATTTCTTCTCGCGTTGGCATAATTCACTCGATAAAAGTCAAGAATCCGCTGTTGTTCATCAGCGTGCACTGGTCCTGTTCCAAAAAGACGTTGGCAGGGTTGGCAGGCAGACCGGCTGTCCCGGCGCCGGTCATCAGGTTGTTCGCCCGCCCGTCGTGTGGGAGGTGTAAGACATGGCCGATCTCATGCCCGAAGGTATATTGGCTGGCAATGTCTGACACTGTGACCCCGGGTTGCCCCGCCGGGAAAGCCGAGCATCCATTCAAACCCATGCTGTCCGAACGGATGAAATAGACAATGAAGTTGGCAGCGCAGCCGGCGCGTCCAAGGGCAAACAGAGCGGTTTCTTCTGCTGACCGGTTGGCATCCCCGCCAATGGTCAGCGGGCAGGTTGTGCGCTGGATGTCGAGCAGCACCGGATTATTCACATTGGGTAGGGTCGTGAGACGGAACTCCGTACCATTTTGGGCCATCACACGATTGGCAGTGGTCAGGTTGCCGTTGATATTTGGCGCCGCTCCCTGGATGGTGATCGAGCACAATTGTAGGACGCGGCCACGCACTCGCACCGTATGGACAGCTACGCCTGACAGGGTGTCGAATTCAAGCCGCAGGCGCCCGCCGGCCCGCGTCCGGATCACCTCGATGTCTTGTGGGTTGGCAAAGGTGATCTCGTTGCGCGGTATGGCATCCGGGATAGCCAGCAGCGGCAGCGAGGCGAACCGGTTGCCGGTGGTGCGCGTCAGGGTGACATTCTGGCGCTCGATTTGCGTCCCATTTGCCAGACTGCTGACCAGTACGGCGATGAGTGTGTTCCCCGCCACGCCCGGAATATCTACCCGCGCCCTGAATAATGAATTGGCTTGAGTGCCGAACAAATCTGCCAGGGCAAAGGTGCCCGCGTTGGGATTTAATTCCCGGTTCAGGATGCCCTCAATCTGGACTCTGGCGACCGGGGTATTAAATGGGGCAGTATTGTTGGTAAGCGCTGCGGAGCAAACCGTGATTGCCACCCGGTCCACTTCCGCCCCCAGCTCCCGCACGCGCAGGATAAAGCCGGTATCCCGCACCGCCGTGCTGACTGAGGCGCCCTCTGCAAATAAGCGCGTCTCCGCAGGCACTGCGCCTGCACCACCGATGACTTGCGGGGTGCCCAGCGCTGCCTGCCCTCCAGCGGGCGTCTCCTGAGTAAACAGCTGCACGCGCCCGTTCTGAGGAACCAGCTCCAGGGTGGATGGGACAGCCGGTGTGGGCTGGCGGACGATAATCATGGTGCGTTCATGCGAAAACGCCGGGTCGCCCAGCTGTGTATGGCGCCCAACGTTGATCTTGTCCGCTTCAGACATGAGGGGCGGGTCTACCCCTGGGGCCGGACGGCTCAAGCCAATATCCAGGGTGAAGAGCACGGCGGTCAGGGAGGCGGTAGCTGGTGGACCCACCGGTGTGGCAGCCGCGGCCGGATTTAAGGTCAGCGTGAGCGTGTAATCGCCCACCGCGCCACTGGGCGCCGGGCCGGCTTCCGCAAACAGCTGCAATCCGGCTGCCAGACCTCTCCCGGGAAAGACATTATCTGTTCCGTTGAAGGTGATCTCGTTTCCGCCGGTGGCAGCGTCGAACAGGCGCACGGCGGCGGTGTTGCCCGAGCGGTCGAGCGTGCCGGTGCCGTTGAAGGCCGAGTCGCTTCTCAAAGTGACCTGCACGCGCGGCGGGTTGGTATGCGGCTTTTTCACCGCCACAAACGGAACCCCCAGGGTAATGGCTGGGTTGACGGGGGCAGGCGGCACCGGTCCGGGCTGGACGATCACGTGCTGGGCGGGGATCGTGCCACCTGGCGTGGCGGGCGGGTCGATCTCCAGGCACACCACGTTGCCGCGCGCGGATGAAGGGGGATCCTCCTCTTCGCGTGCCAGCTCAGGAGGCTGAAGGTCTGGCAGCTCCAAAATGTAAACACCAACTGGGGTGTTCACCGGGTGGGAGAAATTGCCCTGGTCGTCGGTGAGCATAAAAATAGGCCGCCCGCGATCCGCGCCGGAGGGTACTTCGCCCTTATCTTCTACTTCCTGCCCATTCTGCACTTTCTTGTGCAGGAATTTGCCGTCCGCGGCGATCAGCGCGTAGTGCTTGTTGGCATAGGGCGTGATGCCATCGTCGAATGTGATCTGACCGCTCACCTGTACAGTCTCCGGGTGGGCGGGCTGAACCAGCCATTTGTCGGAGGCCTGGGCGCTGCGGGAGAGGAAGCAGCAGGGCTTGTTGATGTCACCCGGGCCCAGGCACCACTCCGGCGCATCGGTGCCATCCGGGCGAATGTCCCAGGTGACCGGGCGGGGAAGATCGCAAGGGATCTCCGAGGCAATGACGAACAGCATTTCGGTCCGCCGGTTGGGGCGCCAGGCGTCCTGGGTGTTCTCCACCGGGTCCAGCTCGCCGCAGCCGATCCAGCGCACCAGCCCGCCATCACAGCCGTCGCGGGCATTCGGGAAGAACACGCTGTCGTCCAATGAAAGAGAGTCCTGCGCCAGATAGTCGCGTATCAGCAGAGGCCAGGTCTGGTCGCCCATGATACCGTCGTCGTCCAGCCCTTTGGAGCGCTGGAAAGCGCGCACGGCTTCATCTGTGGCGTCATCATGCCTCTCGTTGATATTCCCGGTGTAGAAGCCCAGATCCTGGAGCATATACTGGTACTCGCGCACGCCCCAGGTATCGTTGAGCGTGTTGGTCACGCCCACAGTGCGGGTTTTACGCAGCTCGTTCCATTCAGCTACGGCGGCATCCGGATCATTCTTAAATGTCAAGTAAGCGTGTACGCCGCGGGCGCGCCGTTCCGAGAGTGCCTGGTTGTATTGGGCGGAGCCGGTCAGGTCTGTGTGGCCCACAATGAGCAGCTTCTCGCGTCCACCAGCCGCGCGCTGCGCTACCTCGCGCAGCACCGGGCGCAGGCACGGCTCGATAAAAGCCTTGTCGAACCAGTAATGCACTACCAAGGCGACTGCCACATTGCGCCGCTGCCCCGGCGTCAGCGTGATAGTGACCTCTTCGCGTTCACCCTCCAAGATTTCGGCCTGGGCTTCGTTTGCCATCACCGCACCAGTTTCCACCGGGTCAGGGCCGACAGCGATCACGCGGTAGCTGCCGGGCGGGAAGGTGGCTTCCTCCCAGACGTTTCCGTTGCGGTTGGTCAGTGCCCGGTCCAGCCTGTTCCCATCCTCCTGCGTGCCTTCCACTTTCACTTCCACCTGGCTGAAATCGTAGCCGGGCTGGCCATCCACAATAACGGTCACGATCAGGCTGGTAGTAGGCGCCGGCGGCGGTGGAGGCGGAGGTTCTATTTCGGGTGCAGGGGCAGGGATGTACTCGCGCAGGGTGAAGGCATACTCGAAGCGCTCTGGCTTGCCCGCCAGCTCGCGCACGCTCATCTCTTCGATCAGCACTGTATCGACGCGCACAGCGGTGAAGATGTCGGCGACGAACTCGACGGGCTCTGCCTGGCGGAACTTCTCTCGCAGCTTTTTCAGCTCCTCACCCACGGTGCCATCCTCATTAGACAGCACGCCCGCCAGGGTGAAGCTGGTGGCGCGGCGTCCCAACGCCTGGAGGAAATCGCCCTCCAGCGCCGGAACGGCATGCTGGGCACGCACCTGGTGCTCGGCTGCTTCAAGCTGCTGAACCAACTGCAGCTCCAGATCGCCCAACATAGGTTTTACCGGCATGGCTCCCCGCGCGTCTCACACATTTTTCTAGGCGCTCTTCAAGGTATTGAGGTGCCCGATGATGGCGTCGATCAGGCCCAGGATCTCGGCCTTGACATCGTCAAGGGAGGGCAGTCCAGTGACCAGGTTCGCTACCTCCAGCACGCTGTCGATCTCCCCGGCTTCGTCGGGAAGCAGCGTCTTCATGGCGTTCAGAAAACCCTTCATCTTATCAGTGAATTCGGAAGCCTCTGCCAGCCCCGGGATGGCGCTGACGTTCAGTCCGTTGATTTCGTCTTTGAGCTTTCCCATCAGCTCGACCAGCTTATCCAGCAGTTCCGTTATCTGCGGGACCAGCGATTTAAGGGCTGCGATAGCAGGCTTGATGGTGTTGACATTCTGGTCGAGGAATTCTTTGAAATCCTTCAACGCATTTTTTAGATCCTCGAACAGGCTACCTGGGGTAGTTGCCATTGGATACCTCCATTACCTTGAGTTCTCGATCGTATTCTTAAATTCCTGCAGGCGACCTAACAGGTCGCTCATAGAGCTGGCAAAGCGCTCCAGCCCGCTCGCGAAGTCGATGCCGATATCCAAGCCGCCCAGCAGGTCGTCCATCAGCTCGCCGGCTTCATCCAGAATGTCAGCACCCAGGGCAGAAAAATCTTCAGGCTCCACTGGCTCGATAAACTCGCGCAGCGCCAGGGTGAATGCAAAGCGCTGCGGCTTGCCTGCGATCTCCTGCACCTGAAAATCATCGATCACCACCTGCTCGATCTCCGAGTCGGCGGAGATGTCGGCGGTGAAGGCGAAAGGCCCGCCGTTCTTGAACTTCTCATCCAGCTTTTCGATGGTATCCTGGGCCTCGTCACCGGCAGCGATGCCCCACAGCACCAGGCGCTCAGGTCTGCGCCCAAGGTTCTGAAGCAGGCTGCCCTCCATCCCGGGCGGCTTATGCTCGGCCAGAGACCGGCGGTCGTGCGTAGCGATCTCCTGGACCAGCGGAAGCTCTAAATCATCAAGCATCGGTTTCATAGCGGCTCAGGCTCATAACAGCATAGATACTCATGTCGGGATCCCAAAACGCCGGGCTTCCTCGTCGAGGATGCGCTTGATCTTTCCGGCGAGCATATCCAGGTCTTCCTGAACCAGGAGTTCTTCATCCTTTTTTGCTTCCTGGCGCAGGGCTGCCGCAGCGTATGGTGTGGGAGCATCGTAAACATCCTGCGGCGTCATCAAGGTCGGCGGTGTGCTGGCGGCTAAAGGCGGTGCAAAGGGAGGCCGGTAGTTTGGCTGCCCGGCACCCGGCAGCGGCAGGACGCCAGCCTGGGGATAGAAACCTTGCTGCGCGCCAGGCGGGATAAGTGTGGTAGGAGCCGGGGCAGCTTGGCGTGGTGCCCTGGAGAAAGGAGCCTCCCAGGCGGGCAGGCCGGATGGGGATCTCTCCCCCGGGCTGCGCAGCAGCGCGGGGGGTGCTTTCTCCCCTGTGCGAGAGGGTCTTGTGGAGTCTCCCGCCCCTGGCACAGAGATGTCCACCAGCCGAATAAGAAGATCCCGAGATGCTTGAGGGCCAGCAACCGGCAGTGCCATTGAACGCTCAATCCAGTCCTGAGGAGATAATCTGCTGGTTGCATCGCCGGTTTCAAGCTGCTGGATGAGGCGTCGGCTGAGACGGTTTACCCATTCGGATAGCAGGTAGGCCGGTTGTGCGACCCCCAGGCGTGCGGCAGCGCGGGTCGGAACGACGGCATGCCCTGAAAGCCTGGAAGCCCCTGCTCCCTTAGCCAAAGCGGCAAGGGTGTGCATGCCCCCGGCGCTCCTTGTAAGCAGCTCCAGGGGCGCCTGGGCGGGTTGGGCAAATGGCAAATCCCTCGATGGGCTGTCAGCAAGCCGCAGCAACGAGGCCGCCTGGGCTGCCCACGCCTGCGGGCGTTCCAGCCGGTGGGCGGAGGTGGCTTTCTCGGCGCTTGTTAAGGAGGCCGGGCGCAGGCTCTCCGGTGCTGGCGGCAGGGGTGCTCTTTGAGTCCCTGGCCTGGCATCTTCTTTTCCCGCAACGCGTTCGAAACGCACCAGATCATCGAGACAGGTACCCAGCAGCGGGCCTGCCACCAGGCGCGGCCGGTAGGGTGCTTTTTCCGTCCAGCCGCACAAGCGCGACAGACTGTACGGGAGGCGCGCAGGCATGCTCAGTGCCCTCTGCAGGCAGGTGGGTGTGCGCCCTCCTGCCAGCACCTGCTGCGGGCGAACGACCGGTAAACATGGGATGGCCGGCTGCCGCAGGCGGCGCACCAGGCGCGCACAGCCACTCCCCGGCCTGGGCCGGGAGGTGGCAGCTTGCTTTTCGGGTTCAGACATCATCCGGCGGCAGCCTCCCCATGCGCCATCTCGAGATAAAGAAGGATTTGGCCGATGGTCATCCCGCTCACCTCTTCGGGCGTCCAGCCAAACTCACGCGCCAGAATGAAGCAGGCTTTCGCCAGCGGGGCCTGCACAAGCTCTTCCAGCTCATCGCGCGGCGTATTTACCCCGCTGATGCTGTTGATCTGTTCTACGAGCAGGCGTGCCAGCCCAGCCGGGAGCTGAGAAACCTGGTCCAGGCGCAGACTGGGCTCTACCAAAGCTTGCTGGATCATCAGAGCCGCCGAAACAGATTCATCATCCTGAGCGGCTTTACCTATGCGCTGCAGGTCGCGCACGGTGAGTGGGCGCAGCCGGACTCGCCCATCGCCGGGCACTTTTCCATCCCCGCCCAGATAATCCGCTGGGATCTCCACCTCGTGTGTCAGGCTGCTGCCAGCCAGCAGGTCTTCAGCAGTCAGGGTCATAGATTTCCCTCGCTTGATAAATATCCGACTTACGCAATGGATGGGGGGTTGGTTTGTTTGGGCGAGCGAAGCCCGCCCAAACAAACCAATTTCCCTTGTATGCAGCTCCAATACCCGAAGCGTGTTGGAAACCCTTCGGGTATGGAGCGCCTGCTATCCGAGTGTTATGCCATCAGGTGCCGAGCTCTGGGAAAGCCACGTTGATCTCGGTGCTTTCGTCAGTGTCCGTGACGGTGATGCCGATGGCCTTGAAAGTGACATTTTCCATCACGAAGGTATCCTGTGGGACACGCACCGCCCAGTTCTCGAACTTCACACCCGTCAGGACGACCTTTAATTTTTCAGTAGGATCGGTAGGATCGCTCAGCTGCAGGTTCAAAGCAAAACGCGGTTGGATGGTGGTCAGGGCGTCTTTGGCGCCGCGTCCCAGCAGCAGGAGCAGCAGTGTGCCATTGATATAGGTGCGTCCGATCTTACCGCTTAAGTGAACGTTGCCGGGCATGAGGACGGCAGGATCCCGGCTACCCAAGTTAAAAAATTCTTGCAGCTCGGTCTGCACGCAGAACTCCACATCGACAACCGTGCCTACCGGATTGAAGATCGTATCGCCATAAGCGCCTGTAATGGCGTTGAAATCCGCTTGCTGGGAGGGTGTGCCTTCCACCGCCAGGCTGATCGTGCCATGTGCGCCAGTATAGATATGAGAGAGTGCCATTCTTTACCTCCTACTCCAGGAACATCGTCACTTTGATGAAGTCGATGCTGAACACCGGGCGCAGCACCATGGTCACGTTGACAATTCCCTGGCGCTCCTCCTCGCGGGTGGAGGTAACGCTCAGGTCATAGCTCACCAGCATCTCGTCTGCTACCATCTCGTTTAAGAAACTGGCAATGGTGGATTGCAGCGCGCCGCGCACCCGCTCGTTGTTGAGCAGGCCGATGTAAGGATTGGCTGCTGAGCGCACGCCAAATTTGGCGTAATCCACGATGCGCCGGGTGGTGATCTGGTGCCAGGCGGTATTGGTAGAGGTGGTGATGCCCTTGACGACGCGGTGTCCCTGGCGTACTTCCAGGGCTAATACCCGGCTCTGCACCAATTGGGTCAGCTCGGGGCTGGTGAACTTGAACTCAAGCCCATCTACCGAGATGGGTTTGTTGGTCAGGCTGATTTGGGGCGAGTAGCTTGCCAGCAAGCCTGCCACTGCTGCCGCGGCGTAAGCTCCCGGCAGGGTCACCTGAACCCCGCCGGCGTCATCGAAAGTCTGGATGCCTGGGGCGATGTAAACGAGCCGGTCGCTGTCGAAGTTATGACCGCGGATATCGTCCAGGCTGGCGCCCAGCGTGGAGCCGACCACAGCAATGCGGTCACGCTTGATCGCATCGGTGGAAGCGCTCTGGCAGTGGGCGTTCAGCTCTGCCCCAAAGCTCTCGGACTGCCCGGCCGCCAGGATGATATGGGCATCCTCATTGAGCAGGAGCTCAAGACCTTCTTTGTACTTGCCCTCATCGGCGTCAGCACCGTCGTCCCCGTGGGTATTGGCGCCGGTGCCGAAGGCGCCAAAGTCGGTCAGCAGGTTGGGCAGTTCAGATGAGTTTGCCTGTACCTCAGCGGTCACCCAGACGGAGCCACCTGGTGAGCGGTTGATATCGGCAGCCAGGTCGTCGCCGTTGACCACGGTATAGACTTCTTCATTACGGTCCAGCTTGATGGTCACCTTGACGGCGCTGGCAGAGTCGACCATATAGGAGGCGGTGACAATATCTGCCGGGTCGAGTGGCGCGGCGAAGGTCAGCGCGCCGTCGTTGCGGCTGATCTTCACCTGGCTGGCGGTAGGCGCGGATGCATCGTCATCGTAGATGATCTGCAGCGAGCGGGTCAGCCCATCGCCGGCAGTGAACAGGCGCACCCGGTTGCGGGCGCTCTTCAGCACCGGAGTGGATGCCAGACTGATCGGGTCTGCTCCGGTATGCTCTTCACCTTCAATAAAAGCGGGCTCATCCGCGGCGCTTACCTGCACCATCAGGTTGTTGCCCCAGGTCCCCTCGGTCTTGGCGATGAGCCGCACGCAGTCGCCGCTGGCGCTGCCGAGCATGTAGTCAGCCGCTTCAGCGCTGTCGCCTGCCACGCGAACTGCGATCACGGTCGTCGCGCCGTGGCTGAAAGCCAGCTGCAAGGCACGTACCAGGGTGAGCTCACTGCTGGCTCCGTCTACCCAGGCGTCGTAATCGCCGAACCTGGCGCGTGCCTCCAGGTAGCTGCTCAGGACGGTTGGATCGCCAACCGGCCCTTTGCTGGCTGTGCCGACGATGCCGATGTTGCCCACCGTCACCCGACCGGGGACAATCAGCCCTTCTGGACGCACTTCAATATAAGTTCCGGGTAAGATCATTTCTGCCATGGTTTTGTCACTCCTTTTGAACAAGTACGGGTAAATGGGTGATTGCGTCTTACTAGAGGCTATCTCAAAAACAGGAGGTTTTGGGGTGTGCGTGGCGGCTTCGCCGCCACACACACCCCAAAGAACCATTTTTTAGATAACTTCTACTTTCTTGTGATTGTCAGTATCTACGCATAGTCTCTATGGTTTCAAACGCAGGTAAAACACTGCGACCTGGTCTAACGGCTCTGTTCCATCGCGATAAGTCACCTCCAGGCGGTCGAACACTCCCGGCAAGGTCACCGGTGGGTCAAGTGCCAGCTCGAAGTTCTGGTAATCGTCGGGGGTACTATCCAGATCCCAATCACCCAGCTGCAGCGGATCTCCAACAGGAGTGAATAGGGACAGGAAATCAGTCAGAGTGGGGAAGGTCACCCTGGCGTGGCGCTGCGGAGCGAGCGGGTCAGCCAGCGCAGATAAAAAGGCTGCCAGGGTGGGATGGTCGACCGGCGCGCCGGCAGCCCCGTCGAAAGTCCGCGTTAACGTGACCGCGCCGGTGGGCATCGCAGTTGCAAAGGCTAGCGCTGCTAGGCGGGTGGAAGAAAGCGGACCGCGCGCCGCCAGGGTAGGAGCGGACTGGTCGTCCCAGCGCACCATCTCGTCGCTGACGACAGCGGACTCCCGATCGGGCGAAGAGAGTCTCTCCTGGTCGGCGTGTATGGGGATGCGGGAGATCAGGCTCTGAGCGTCGTCTGCAGGATAGTAATGATACTCATACAGCACCCCATAATCAGCTGTACGTGTCCAGCTACTCAGCGAAGTGTCAAAGCTGGGATTGGAGGAGGTCAGGCTGTTGAAGCGCAGGAACCCATTTGCCCAAAGCGATTGCAGCGCCGAAAGCAGCTTGGCTTGCAGGGTCAGTATGGCGGCGTTGACCTGCGGCAAACTGCTGCCCCACAGCACGAAGCGCACCACTGCATCCAACCGACCGCCTTTGACAACCCGGCGTCCAAGCAGGCCGGTCCCCTCCTCGCCGATAAAATTCCCCAAGCCAACCGGAGCATCGTTCAGGCTGATGATGATCACACCTGGGAGAGGCAGGTCGCCGACCGGTGCGGGCAGGAAGCTCCTTAATTCGTCCAGCATGCGCGTGAGGACCACCTGCATGTCCAGACCGATATCCGGCAATAGAGTTGCCACGGCAGCAACTTCTGCCCCAAGAGCTTCGGCTTCTGGTTGGGGTAGCGCTGCTGGAGCACCCTCAGCTCCCGCCCGAGGTTGTTCTTCTTCAGATGGCTGTAAGAACGAAAATATAGAGCTCAACGATCATCCTTGTTTCTGCTGTCTCCGCCTTCGTCCTCCGGCGCCAGAATTGTGGGATCCTGTGCCTGAAGTCGGAGAAAATCCAACAGGTCATCCAGTGTCTCGAAGTACCAGTGCTTTCCGCTCTGGATATGCTCGATATGGCCGCGCCAAACCTGAGGCTTTTCACCGATGTGTTCCCCCTCGTCCTGCCACAGGCGGATCAAGAAGGAAACATAAGCGATTGCAGCGCTCACCTGGCGATGCTCACTCTCGTGAACGATTGCTCACGATACAGCAGTATGTTGCTCCGGATGCCGGAGAGAAGGCAACAGCAAAAGCAGACATCTGTGAACATATAGCACATGAGTGTCCACAAAATGTCCACGAATAGGACAATATTTATCCCTTTTTATGAGTGTTTTATGAAAATTTCCCCCACACCCTTCTCTTATCCCGAACTGAGGTTTATTGGGGTAAAGAGTGCAGCTCCGCGAGAGCAACTGCCAGCCGCCTGGCGCGCTCCAGATCGGTAGCCAACCCGATCCTCTCAGCCACCCTCACGGATTGTCCCACGTATTGGCGCGCCTGTTCGACCTGACCTATCTGCTGGTAAATCTCTGCCATATCTGCCAGCAGCCCTGGTTGTTCGATCTGTGAACCGATCTTTTCGGCTAAATCCAGTGCAATCCTGAGTTTGCTCAAGGCATCGCCGGGCGAAGCGGACCTGGACATCAGCTGGCCCAGGTGTCTCAGGGCGAATATCTCCTGGCTGCGGTCGCCTACCTGGCGAGATAGCTGCAGGCACTCTTCCAGGGAGGCATGGGCCGCATTCATCTCTCCCAAGGCCAGGTCGGCAGCGCCCAAATCACCCAGGGGAATGCGTTTTTCAAAGTGCAGCTCGGCCTGCTCGCATTGCTCCAAAGCCTGCAGCGCCAGGGATCTGGCACGCGGGGCATCCCCGATCATTAAGTACAAGTTGGACAGGTTGCCAAGGGTATGGATCTGGTAGGCGGCCTCGTTTAGACGAATAAAGCCGTCTAAGGCCTGCTGAATTGCCAGCTCAGCCGTCATATAACTGCCCATTGCGCCCGCGGCCAAACCCAACTCGCGCCAGCAGAAGGCTTCGGCGCGTGCATCCGCACTGAGGTGGCAAAGCTCTGTCCCTTCTTGGGCGGCCTGGAGCGCCTCACTGAACCGGCAAAACCAGCGTTGCACGCAGGCCTGGCGCCAGCACAGCGAGGCCAGTATTGCCTGGTCATGTAGCGCCTCAGCCGCCCGTATTGCATAATGAAGGTCTTCTTCGTAGCGGCTCATCTCTCCCTGTAAATGATGCGTCCAACATCGTCCGACGAATGCCTGGATGAGCAATTTCCGGTTGTTAGCGATGTTGGCTTCCCCAAACAGGTTGGGCAGCTCGGCCTCCAGGCAGGAGATGGCGGTGCTGAAATAGTCGCGGGCCTGAGAAGGGGCGTAGGCCGCACAGGCTGACTCCCCGGCTTGCAAGGCATATATCGCCGCCATTCCCGGCAGATTGGCGTGCTGGTAATGCCAGACAAGCGCCGCAGGATCGCTGGGCTGGAGGGCCTGCGTAGCCTGGGCAGCGCGCTGGTGCAGCAATTGCCGCCGCCAGGGACTCATGCCGTTATACACCACCGATCTTACGATCCGGTGCAGAAACTGATAGCGATGAGGCCTGTCCTGGGATGCCGGGGTATCACCGTGATGTTCCATGACCAGGAATTGGCGAGATACCAGCTCATCCAACGCGTCCACCACTTCCTGCTCGGAGCGTCCGGTGGTTATCACCAGGCTGTCAAAATTCAAGGGGGGGTGCAGCACCGATACTGCCTGCAGAACCTGAGCAGCTACCGGGCTTAAATGCTCGAGGTGGCTTTCCACTGCCTGCTTGACGCTGGCAGGCAAGGTCAGCTCATCCAGATCAGGCAGGTTTTCGGGCAGCCGCCCAGATTCCAGCCTCTCACGCAAGATTTCCAGCACGAAGAAGGGATTGCCGCCGGTCGCTTCCAGCAGGCGTTCAGCAATGTGCTGTACGCCTGCTGACGGGCTGGCAACCTGATAGAGTATTTGTACGATCTCACCAGACTCTAATCCGGCGAGGGGAATTTCGGTCAGGCAGCCCAGGCGCCATAGCTGCCGTCTCAAGGGTTCCAGCCTTCCAGCCTCGGGCGAGCAGCAGGAAGCCGCTACCAGGATCGGGCTGCCGGATAGAGATTGAGCCAGGTAAGCCAGCCATTCCAGGGTGGGATGGTCGCTCCACTGCAGATCGTCCAGGCAGAGGATGATCGGCTCAGGACTGCTTGCCAGAGATAACATCACCTGGCGTAAAGCCTCGAACAAATGTCTCCTGTCGGTCAGGTCCCTTGCGCCGGTAGTTTGGGCGTCTGCGTCCATCTCGGGCAGGCTTCGTAGCACCTCTGCCAGCCAATGAGGTGCAACACGACGGCGGACGGCCGGGTCCTGCAGAGCGGGGCGCAGAGCCTGCACAAGCGCGTGGTAAGGATACGTTTGCATATTGGCACTTGCATTGCCTACTAACAGGTATGCATTGCCCTCGTGCCGGGAAGCGAATTCCTGGAGCAGGCGTGTCTTCCCTATACCAGGCTCGCCGGTAATCCACAGTACCCCGCCGTGCCCATGCCGGGCGCGCGATAACGCTTTATCCAGGAGGCGCAGGGCATCCTGGCGTCCCACGAAGGGTACGTTCAGCCCCGGTAGGGTCGTCCAGGTTGGGCGATGGGCGTTAGCTGGCCCCGGTTGATTCCCCTCCAGTACGGTCCGATATACTTCCCTGGTCTCGGGCAGAGGGTCCACGCCCAGTTCGCGTTCGAGGACGGTGATGCAGGTCTCGTATTGCCGTAGAGCTGCCAGGCGGTCGCCGCTGAGAGCGTACAGCTCGATCAAGTGGCGGTGCATTTCCTCGTTAAGCTCATCCGCTTTTAAGGCGCGCCGGGCGTAGATGATTGCCTTTTGGTAATCACCACGCCGGGTATATTCCGCTACCAGCGCAGACAGGGCATCTAGATAGCATCGCTCGCAGGATTGCTGCTGCTGGCGTACCCAGGCTTCGAACTCGCCTGCGTGGGGCAGCACCACCCCGTCCAGGAAAGGCCGGCGATACAGGCTCACTGCTTGTTCCAGGCTTTTTACGGCTTGATTTGCACTGGCTTGCATACCGCATAGGCGCTCGAAGTCCAGCAGGTCGGAATACACCAGGCGCGGATCCAAACCCACGCGGTCTTCGTTGGTGAGCAGCAAGTCCGGCTTGGGCAGTACCTTGCGCAGGTTGTTCAGCAGGTGGGTCAGGTTGCGCCGGGCATGGGAGGTAGGGGAATCAGCCCAAAAGAGCAGGCATAAGCTCTCGCGCGGGATAAGCTGGGGACGGGCAGCCAGGTAATAGAGCAGGGCGCGCGTTTGGCGGCGTGGAATGCTGATCGGCGAACCCTGCCAGGTGACTTCTGGCGGTCCGAGCAGCCGTACATCCAGGGGTGGTAAGCCGACGGGTTGTATGCCTTCGCCAACAAATCCCATTACTGCAGCCTATATTCTAGGAATATGTAGTTTGTCTTATTGGATTGGAGCAGTGCATGACCGGGGTTGTCTTCTGTAGAACAACGGTAATTTGATATATGGTCCGGCAAGCAGGTCCTGTCTCCACTATGCATCCCGCACTACTGGTAGGCAAAGTACCGGAAGATTTGCCTTCGCTCGAATCATTCCATCAGAATTATTAGATAAATCCGATCTATTATATATTAATTTTGTATTTAATCGCGTTAAGGATTCGTTAGCCTCGCGTGCCAATGGCTGGCATCAATGGCTCATAGGTGTAGGAAAGCAACCGGCTCTGCTTTTCAGCCCTATTTTATAAATGTTCGCCTCAAGGAGGATGGATCACTCTGATGATTTTATCGTCAGGGGTAAATAGAGCACCTGCTTCACCTCGAACGTTAAAGCGAATTCGTATGCGCCTATGTCGTGGGTGCTCCCAGCGGGCCTGGGATTGCCAAGCAGGTCGTCTGTCACCGAGTCCAGGATTGTGCCGTGATCGATCGCTGGGCTGCCGGGTTTGAGGCGATAGTCGCTGGCGCTTTCGTCTGCAAAAAGCTGGTCGGGCGTGGCGATCAGGGAATGGGTATCGTAGCCCAACGCCTGCCATTCGAGCAGGCTGAGGCGCGTACCGCCGCCGTCTGTGCTGAAGCGGTCTATGACCACGTTGTAATCGCTGATAAAACCAACCAGGTCCGGTGCAGGGATCGAGATGCTGCCCCGCCAGCTGTGATATGAGTAGATGATGTTGTTGAGCAGCTGGTTGCCCGTATCGTTAGCGCCGGCGATATTGATCCCCCAGCGCCCATCCTCAGCCATGACGATCGTATTGTTCAAGACCAGGTTGTTCTGCGACCCGCTGCCGCCGTCTATCTGGTAGAGCGATATCCCGCTGGCGTGGTTTTTGTACAGCAGATTGTTGCGCACGATCGTATCGGTGACGCCGTCCATATTGATGCCCGAGCCGCCCCCGGGGCCGTTCTCGAAGATGATGTTGCCCTCCACCAACCCCGAGGAGATGATTCCATCTCCACCCATGCTGATGTCGCCGTTCATGTGCAGCCCGCACCCGTTATTGTGGTGCAGGATATTGTGCCGGATGATCGGGTAGTCACTGGAGTTGCTGATATAGATGCCGTGCTCCTCGACTGCGCCGTAGGATAGGCTGCCTTCGATCATCGTGTAGTCGCTGAAATCGGTAAAAATCCCCCAAACGCCGTTATCAGCGAAGACGCTATCGCGCACGGTGACGTGGTTCGACTGGGAGATGCGCAGCCCGGCGCGCTCAGCATGCTGGATGGTAAGACCTTGAACGACGACATAGTCGGCTTTCTCGATGAAAAACGCATCCCTCTCCTCACCGCTGCCCTCGACGATCACCCCCTCGCCGTTGGCGCGAAAAACGATCGGCGCGTGCGGCGCGCCGCCGGTCTTGACGATGATCCCACCTTCGTATGCGCCAGGGTTGATCAGCACCGTATCGCCGGTGCCCACCTGGGTGGCAGCGAAGCGAATTGTAGCCCAGGGTCTTACCGCGCTGCCGTCGCCAGTGCTGTCCGAACCGGATGAGTCAACGTAATACACCCGTCCCTGGGCTGAAGCAGCAGATACCGCGGTCAGGAGGATGAAGATAATCACGAGGCAGAGAAGAGGTTTCATCGATCAATCCTATAGAGGTCAGATCTGGGTGGGGTGCCGGAGATAGATGCCAGGCGCATTCACATTATAGAACAACAAACGATAAAACCCGCCTATCCCTAACCAACGCTTAACCTGACCGGTCAGGTGAAGCTATCAAAGCCCTGGTATCAAGGGGAGCACTAAAAAGTTGTTGCGGAATTATCGGGTTGTGTGGCTTGAGCGGCTTCGCCGCTCAAGCCACACAACCCAAACCCACAACATTTGAGTGCACCCATCATGGAGTTGGGGATTGACTTCAATGAATAGGCTTGATATAATCGGCTGAATAATAAACCGACGGTCGGTTTAATTCGGAGTACTGAAATGGCACGCACCATTAAAGAATATGACCGCGCCGCAAGGCGCAACGAAATCCTGGACGCCGCTCAACGTTTTGTGTACACCAAAGGCTATGAGCAGATGACGATCCATGATATCCTGGACGAGCTTCACATCTCCAAGGGAGCCTTCTACCACTATTTCGACTCAAAACAAGACCTGCTTGAAGCCCTCATCGAACGCTTGCTGGACGAGGCAGAGCAGAGGCTGAACCCGATCGTGCAGGATTCCAGCCTGTCTGCCTTCGATAAGCTCGAGCGCTATTTCGAAGCCGCGGCGCGCTGGAAAACGGACCGCAAAGATTTTATGCTGGCGCTGCTGCGCGTCTGGTATGCAGATCATAACGCCATTGTGCGCCAGAAAGTATTTGCTCTGACAGTCAAGCGCATCACCCCCATCATCTCCGAGATCATCCGCCAGGGCATCCGGGAAGGCGTCATAAACACCCCCTATCCTGACCAGGCGGGCGAGCTGTTTCTGTCTCTCTGGCAGACTCTGGGGGAAGTAATTTCACGGCTGCTTCTTACGCATGATGCTGACTTTCGTTTGATCCATACCATTGTCGCGGCTTATAACGATGCGGTGGAGCGCATCCTGGGAGCTGCCCCTGGTACGCTGCGTTTGATCGACCCTGTTACCCTCGATGAGTGGTTTGTTTACGTGGAAGCCCAACCGCGCCTCGCCAACCAGGCGCTGGCATAGCGCTGGTGATGCAGAAAGGAACCTGAATATGAGATTATATCTACGTCTGGCCTGGCGCAACTTGTGGAGACACCGCCGCCGCACGCTCATCATCGTCCTGGCTATGGGACTGGCGCTGTCGATGATGATGATGTACGACGGACTAGTCGATGGTTTTAACCAGGCGATCTACGGCAATGCGATCAAGGTGCTGGGGGGCAACATCCAGGTGCATGCAGACGGCTACCGCCTCAAAGCCAGCCAGACGCCGCTGCTGCCGTTGGCAGATGACCAGACCGTCGTCACGATGGCCGAGGCTCAGCCTCAAGTGGTGGCTGCGCTGCGGCGCATCAACACCGGCGGGCTGGCCAGCAGCCGGGAGGGTGCTTTTGCCGTGGGCATCACGGGCATCGAGCCAGAGAAAGAGGAAGAAGTCAACCTGGCCGCGCAGCACATCATTGCCGGGCGGTTTTTGACTGCCGACGACGCGGATGTAGTCTTCATCGGCAAAGGACTGGCGGACGCTATGGGAGTGCAGGTTGGCGACCGTATCACACTGACCGGACGCTCGGCGCACGAACAAATGCGCCAGCGCACGATGACGGTTGCCGGAATCTATGATCTGGGCATACCCGAAATCGAGAAACGCTCGGTGTACATCTCCCTGGCAGAGGCGCAAGATCTGTACGGTTTGAACGGGCAGTCCACCGAGGTAGGGATAGTGCTGCAGCAGGTCGGGCAGGAAGCTGCAGTAATCGCTGCCATGCAACCCTCTCTACCGGGCTACGAGATGGAATCTTTTGAGGACAATTATCCGGAGCTAAAATCCGCCCTGGCGACCAAAGGCAGCGTGATGAACATATTTGGAGTGGTTATCCTGGTGATTGCCGGGATCGGGGTTCTGAACCTGCTTCTTATGGCTATCTACGAGCGCACGCGCGAGATTGGTGTGCTGGGAGCCATGGGTTTTAAGCCGCGCCAGATCTCACTGTTGTTCATCCTGGAGGGGACGATGATAGGGCTGGTAGGAGTGGCTGGGGGTATTGCCTTGGGGCTGGCGTTCAATGGCTTGATGCGCTATACAGGGCTGGATTTTACCGCCTTCTCCAGCATGACAGAATATACTGCCTTGATCACTGACCGCGTTTATCCCGGTTGGGGAATAGACAAGCTCCTGGGGCGTGCTCTGACGGTGGCTATCATCGCTGCGTTGGCAGCGGTAATTCCTGCCCGCGAAGCTGCGCAGCGCGAGCCAGCCGAAGCCCTGCATTACGTATGAGGTTCTTATGACACAGCTTGTAAAAATGGCTTTTCGCAACCTGGGACGCAACCGCCGGCGCACTTTCTTTTCTGCGCTGGCGCTGGGGCTGGGATTGATGCTCCTGTTGCTGATGGCTTCCGTTCTCAAAGGCGAGATGGACACTGCCATCGAAACCGCAATCCGGCTACAGAGCGGTCATATGCAGGTGCGGAAAAGCACCTATGACGAGAACAAGACCAGCCTGAAATGGGAAGACCTGGTTGAAAATCCGGCAGGCGTGGCAGCCCAGATCGCTGCGCTGCCCCCGGTTCAGGTAGCCACGCCGCGCCTGTTTGCCAGCGGTATTGTCTCTGTTGGCGATGAAACGGCAGGGGTCAGGGTCTACGGGATCGACCCGCTCTCCGAAGCCAATGACCCTTACCGGGATGGTATGGTAAGTGGAGAGTACATCGTCCCCGATGACCGCGAAGGCTTGCTGATCGGTTGGGCGCTGGCGGATAAACTCGGTCTGGAAGCGGGCGACCAGGTTGTCCTCTCGGTCAACACCTCTAATGGCGATGTGAGTGAGCAGCCGTTCACCATCCGAGGTGTCTACACCACCCATACCCCCAGTTTCGACAGCATCACAGTCTTTCTGCCCCTAGCCAAGGCGCAGGCCCTCACACAGGCAGGAGATCATGCCAGCACGATCTTTGTGCTGCTGGAGGACACCGCCCAAACCGGTGCTGTTGTGGATGCCTTGCAAGGATCGAGCTACGCGGTGCTCACCTGGCAGGATCTGAATGAGTTGATCATCCAGACCGAGGATTTGGCCAACAGCTTTATGATTTTCTTTTACTTGATCGTGCTGGCTATCTCTGCCACGGTGATCATTAATACGCTGGTGATGTCGGTCTTCGAGCGCACGCGCGAGATCGGCATCCTGTCTGCTATTGGTATGAAAGGCCGCCGTATCATGGGCATGTTCCTGGTCGAATCCTCCTTGATCGCCTTTGGCGGGATTATTATCGGTCTGATCTTGGGCGGTCTGGTGGTGGCCTATTTCACCCGGAATGGCATTTACATTGGCAACATGGGTGTAACCGGCTATTTGCTCAGCGACAGGATCTATACTGAGCTGACCTTGAAAGATACGGTGAACCTGTCCCTGCTGGCGCTGGTGGTTACGCTGCTGGCCGGGCTGTACCCGGCGATCCTTGCGTCTCGCATGGAGCCGGTCGAAGCCTTGCGCACTGAGAAATAAGCGCCGGGCAGATTTGAATAACGATATAACATCCGTAAGGAGAAACAACATGGAAGTCGTAAAGATCGAGAACGCCACCCGAATTTACAAAATCGGTAAATTGGAGACGCATGCCCTGCGCGGGGTTAACCTCACCATCGAGAACGGCGAATTTACCGTCCTGGTGGGGCCCTCCGGTTCGGGTAAGACCACCCTCTTGCAGTTAATCGGCTGCCTGGACCAACCGACCAGTGGGCGTGTGATCATCAACGGCAAGGATGTCTCCCAGCTCAACCGCAACCAGCGCGCGGATATGCGGCGAGGGACGATCGGCTTTATTTTTCAGTTCTTTGCCTTGATCCCCACCCTGACGGCCTATGAAAATATAGAGATGCCGCTGCTCCTGAACGGCCATAAAGCCCCTGAGCGCCGCCAGAGAGTGATGGAGCTGTTGGCCGCGATTGACATGACCGAATTCGCCCATCACCGCCCGGACCAGCTCAGCGGTGGGCAGCAGCAGCGCGTGGCGGTTGCGCGCGCCCTGGCACCTGAACCGGCACTTATCCTGGCGGATGAGCCGACTGCCAATCTGGATACCGCCAACGGCAAGCAGGTAATGGAGACCATGCTGCGACTCAACCAGGAGACCGGCGTCACCTTTATATTTGCCACGCATGACCCGCGCGTGATCCAATATGCCCGGCGTGTGATCACTCTGCAGGATGGTCTCATCGTTGACAATCACGTTGCTGACGTTGAGCAGATCGGTGAGGAGCCTGTTCGCTTAGGAGCATAATTATGAAATGGTTGACGCTGACAAACAGGCTGGCTCTGATCCTATCGGTGCAGTTTTTGCTGGCTGGTTGCAGCGCATTCTCGGGAGCAACCCCAACGGCGCTGCCTACCATCGTACTGGATAACCCAAATACCACTGCTAATACTGCCGGTACAGCCTCCACCGGTGCAAACGCCGCCGGTGTGACGGCTTCGGGGATTGTTGTCCCCGGTCAGGAATCGCAGTTAGCTTTTGCGTTGAGTGGGCAAATAGAATCATTGAACGTCGCTGTTGGCGATCATGTCGACGCCGGAGAGGTCCTAGCTCGCCTGGCGGGGACTGAACAGCAGCAGGCTGCTCGATCGGCAGCTGACCTTGACGTTTTGATTGCCCAGCAGGCATTGCAGCAGTTGGATGACGACCTGATGGAAGAACAAACAGCTGCACTGCAAACGTATAAAGACGCTCGAGATGCAGTGCGCGATGCCCAGCGTGTGCTCAACGGCTTTAGTGTCCCCTCTGAGCCGATCGATATTCAGGTTGCCAGCTCGAATTTGGCCCTTGCTGAGCGCGCCTTGAATCAGGCCAAAAAAGACTTCAAGCCCTACGAGAACAAGCCGGAGAACAACTTTAAAAGGGCGGCGTTGCTCAACAAGCTATCG
This sequence comes from uncultured Anaerolineaceae bacterium, assembly GCA_964525785.1. GTDB lineage: Bacteria > Chloroflexota > Anaerolineae > Anaerolineales > UBA4823 > JAQBDA01. The sequence goes on along the minus strand of CAZGIX010000003.1, from coordinate 6,121 downwards.
GACGCACAGAAGCACTACGACAATGCCCTCAAGCAGCTGAACCGGTTGACGGGTGTCATCGTCCCTGAGTTTGATAATCAGCAGGCCCTGTATGACCTGGAAATTGCTGAAGCCAGGCTGAAACTGGCCGAAGATAGGGTCGAGCTGCTCAAGAATGGTCCAGATCCTGCCGAGCTGACTCTGGCGCGTGCTCGTCTGAAGAGTGCCCAGGATCGAGCGGATGCAGCCCGTGATAGCCTGGCCAATCTAGAATTAAAGGCCCCGTTTGCCGGAACAGTCAGCAAAGTCAACTTCCAGAGCCAGGAATGGGTTGTCGCGGGTCAAACTGTCCTGGTGTTGATCGACCTGGATCACCTGCGCGTCGAAACTACAGACCTGAGCGAGCGCGATATTCCGCAGATTGAAATCGGCCAGACTGCCTCGATCTATATAGAAGCCTTGAATGAGGATGTGCCAGGGCAGGTGCGCGAGATCTCGCCGGTGGCTGACACCCTCGGCGGAGATGTAGTCTATAAAACGACCATCGACTTGAGCGCCAGTCCCCCGGGTCTGCGCGCCGGGATGAGCGTAGAAGTGCAGTTCGATGACGGTTAGGAACCTGGAATTTCTCTGCAGGCAGATCCCGACCTGAACAGATCAAGGTCGAGGCAGGCGCATGCAGATCTTGCTGCCGCTGTTAACCTGGCTATCGATGGCGATTGTCCCACCCTGGTCTTCGACCAGAGATTTAGCGATGGGCAGCCCCAGGCCAAATCCGGGGATGTCTGGATATGCATCGCCGCGGTAGAAGCGGTCAAAGACGTGCGCTAAGATTTCGGGGGGGATGCCGGGACCGTTATCCTTCACACAGATCAGCACCTGGTCGCCCGCCGTCTCTGCGGTGACGGTGATAACGCCCTGGGAATACTTCACAGCATTATCCAATAAAATCAGCAGGACTTGCTTGAGCGCATCCCGGTCGACCAGGGCGGTTACATCCTGTGCAGCCTCGACGATCTCCCGCCCCTGGTCCAGCTGGCGAGCCTGGCGGCAGGCCTCCTCGACTACAGGCTGGACGGCAATTGGCTCCAGGACCAGGCTGCGCCCGGCATCGGCGCGCGCTAGAACCAGCAGGTCGTTCACCAGGCGGATCAGGCGGTCGCTCTCTTCTACCAGGTCGGTGAGGACATCCGCCTGCTCGGTGTCAGGCAAGGGCGGGTCCCGGCGCAGGAGCGCCAGGTTGCCGCGCACCGTGGTCAGCGGCGTGCGCAGCTCATGGGAGACGTCGGCAACGAACTGGCGCTGCATGCGGAGGGCCTGGCTGACGCGCTGGTAAGCGTCCTGCAGGCGCGACAGCATGGAGTTGAAAGTGATCGCCAGCTGCCCAACCTCATCGTTGGGACCCGAATAATCCACTCGCCGAGAAAAATCGCTCTCCGCACCGATCTCTCGGGCGGTGCGGGTGATCTGGTGGATAGGGCGCAGGGTGATGCCGGAGATCCACCAGCCGATGCCAAAGGCCAATAAGATCGTCAGCAGGCTGGCGATGACCAGGGTGGTGCCGAGACCAGCCAATGAGCTGTCGCGCTCGGCGAGTGGGCGAGCAGTCTGTACGATTGAGATGACTTCGCCGTTGGCGATAATTGGCCGGTTGTAGATCAGCAGCCGTCCGCTATCGGTCGAGGCGATCTCCCACCAGACTTTCTGGCTGTGCAGCTCCTGGAGTCCGGCTGTGCTGAGCGGCAAAGCATCTTCCTCGACACCGAATGGGCTGGCGACCAATTCCCCATTTGCATCCAGCACGCGCACGATCTCGCGCTCACGTATGCCTGCAAAGTTTGGATCTGCAGTAAATACCTCAAACCTTTCAGGCGGCGGAGTGTCCGGCGCGGGCATCATGAAGGGTGGGCGGCTGTAAGCCCACGAGACAGACGCGGCGAACCGCTCGCCGCTGCGAATCAGCTCCTCTTTCAGGGTACCCAGCGTGGAGCGGGCCTGGATGGTGTAAAGCGCAGCCCCGAAGACGATCAGGGTCAGTGCCAGAATGGCAGTATAAAGCAGTGTCAAGCGCAGTCGAATAGACATCATTCCTCACGCAATACGTATCCCACCCCACGCACGGTGTGGATCAGGCGCGAGCGACCGCCAGCTTCGAGCTTTTTGCGCAGGTAGCCGATGTAGACTTCCAGCACATTGTCATCGCCCCCGAAATCGTACCCCCACACCTCGTTCAAAATGTGACTGCGCTCAAGCACCTGGCGCGGGTGGCGCAGCAGGAGATGCAGCAGGTTGAACTCCGTCACCGTGAGCTCCAACTCCAAGTCGCCGCGGCGCGCCTGGCGCGTTAGCGGGTCCAGGATAACGTCGGCGTACTCAGCCTTCTGGTTCTCGGGCCGGGCTTCTACCCGGCGCAGCAGGGCATGCACGCGCGCCACCAGCTCAGCAGGAGCAAATGGCTTTACCAGATAGTCGTCGGCGCCGCTCTGCAGGCCTTCTACCCGGTTTTCGATGGCATCCCGGGCTGTAAGCATCAGCACCAGCGTCCGGTCCTCTTCGTCCCGTAGTTTGCGCACCACGTCCAGGCCGCTCATCTTGGGCATCATCCAATCCAGGATGATCAGGTCAGCAGTCTGGGCGCGCAGTGTGGACAGCGCTTCCTGTCCATTCGTGGCGGTGAGCACGGTCAGGTTCTCATACATCAGCGTGCGCTGAAGCATTTTGAGCAGCTTGACGTCATCATCGGCGATCAGCACGGTGGGCATACGTTTATCTCTCGAAGCGATATTACCACAATGTCTATGGGCTGTCTCAAAAACAAGATATTTTTGAGATCGCCTCTAATATATGCGAATATGCTGTGAAAAAGCTGTGAAATGAGACCTGTGGAGATATTCTCAGCGAATTCACAGCATTTTCTTGGCTTTCTCACAGGCTGGGATCATAAAATGACATTCGAATCAACAGGATTTTTCCAGGTCTGATAATACGATAGTAAATAGCCATCACCAAAGTTTGGAGGTTAATAATGAAAAAGAAAAGCATTTTAATTACAGCTATCATAGTGGTAGCTCTCGTTGGCGGAGGGTTGGGATACCGGGTTTGGGCCAGCAATCAGGCTGCCGAGGAGGGCCAAGTGCAGACCACGACCATCTCGCGCGGGTCGTTGGAGTCCACGCTGAGCTCATCAGGAACTACCCGTTCGGGTCAGAGTGCAACGATCACCTGGGAGACTTCCGGAAAGATCGGCGAAGTGACCCTCCAGCCGGGCGATAAGGTCCTGGAGGATCAGGTGCTGGTTGCGCTGGATCCGAACACTCTCTCGACCGAGATTATTCAGGCAAAACAGGATTTGATCGATGCCCAACAAGCGCTGGATGATCTCTTGAACTCGAAAACACAGCAGGCAAAGGCTTTGCAAGCTGTTGAAGATGCCCAAAGGGCCCTGGACGAGCTGAAAGTAAAAGCCGCCGAAGCGAGCAGCGCCGCGCAACTGGCTGTGGCTAATGCCCAGGATGCCCTGGATGATGCCATACGCACCCGCAATGCCATGAATTACCCGCATTCTTCTGATGAATTGGTCCTCGAAAAGGCAGAGACCAATTACCTGTTGGCCAAAGCGGACTATAAAGAAGCATCTAAACAGTATAGAAAGTTTGAAAAGAAGAAATTGACCAACCAGGATCGCGTCCGGGCCCTCACCAACCTGTTGGCAACCAGAGATAAGATGGATACAGCCTTCGCCACCTATAACTGGTACCTGCAGAACTACTCCGAGGTCGAGATTGCCCAGGCAGATGGTGAGCTGGCTGTGGCACAGGCCAATCTGGATGTAGCGCAGACCGAATGGGAACGTGTAAAAAATGGCTCCAGCGAAGCAGAAATTGCCGTGGCAGAAGCCACCCTGGCGGATGCGCAGCGTGAATGGGCCCGCGTGAAAGACGGAGCCAGCCAGAGCGATATTGATGCTGCCCAGGCTGCAGTGGATGCTGCCCAGGCGTCTCTGGACAATGCTCAGCTGCTGGCGCCTTTCGACGGGACGATCACCGAAGTGGAGGTCAAAACCGGCGATATCGTCAGCGCAGGCGAGGCTGCCTTCCGCGTCGATGACCTGGACTCCCTTTACATTGACCTGCAAATCTCAGAAGTAGATCTGGCCAGCTTGAAGGTCGGGCAGCAGGTAGTCATTGAATTTGATGCCATCGCCGACAAAGAATATACTGGCGAGGTCACAGAGATCGGTATGATCGGAACCAATTCGCAGGGTGTGGTCAACTATCCGGTTACAGTACGGGTCACGAATGCAGATGAGACCATCCTGCCTGGTATGACGGCTTCAGTGACCATTATCCTCGACCAGCGTGAGGACGTCCTCCTGGTGCCGAACAAAGCCATCCGCACGAGCAATGGACAGCAGTACGTAACGGTGATGTTCGAGGGGCAGCAGATCAGCGTCCCGGTCACGGTTGGTCTGGTAGGCGACTCGATGAGCGAGATCACCAGCGAGCAGCTCAGGGAAGGCGATGCGGTGGTAATCACCGGCAGCACCTCGACGGCTTCTAGCGAATCAGGCGACAGGGTATTTATGCAGGGACCTGTAATAGAGGGTAATTTTGCCGGTGGTGGGATGATGCCTCCCGGTGGTGGTATGCCGTAAATCTTTAGCGGATGACTGGATGGCGCCGGTCGAGCGCCGCCTGATAGGGCACCGTGACCAAGTTTGCATCACAATGCGGGTCAGCGGCAGCACAGGAAAACCGCACTATAACAGGAGATAAAAATGAAAAAAGCTTTGGTAATTATCGGATTGGTTGTATTGGTAGCGCTGGTCGCCGCGGGCAGCTTTTATGGCGGGATGACTTTTCAGACCAGCCGGGACAACCAGGCCAGCCAGATTCGACAGGAATTCATGGATGCGCGTGGGCTTTCCGAAGACCAGGTACCCGGTGGTTCCCAACCCGGGGGCGGGCAGTTCCAGCCAGGCGGCGGCATGGGCTTTGGTGGACGCGGCGTCACCGGTCAGGTGAAGTCCGTCGAAGGCAACGTGCTGACACTCAGCACCGCGCAGGATGTCACGACCGTCAAGCTCTTGGAAGACACTCAAATCGAGATGACTGTTGATGGGATCATCGCCGATCTGCAAGCCGGCATGCGCGTGATGGTGACAGGTGAAAGTGATGACGATGGGGTTATCAGCGCCAGCCAGATCACGATCCTCAGCGACGACATGCCCGCCTTTCCGATGGGCCAGGGGGGAGCTTATCCGCCACCAACGGGAACGGAGCCGTAAGATGATCGAAGTCAAAGACCTGACCAAGATTTACCGCCTGGGCAGCGTGGAGGTGCCTGCCCTGCAGGGTGTATCCTTCCGCATCGAGCGCGGGGAAGTGGTCGCCATCATGGGAGCCTCAGGTTCGGGCAAGAGCACTCTGATGAACATCCTGGGCTGCCTTGACCTGCCCACCAGCGGTGAGTATCTCCTGGATGGCAAGAGCATCGCCGGGATGAACGAAGACGAGCTGGCTACCATCCGTAACCAGAAGATTGGTTTCGTCTTCCAGATGTTCAATCTGCTGCCGCGCATGACCGTGCGCAGGAACGCCGAGCTGCCGCTCATGTACAATGGCGGCAAGCCGGAGAAGGAGATCCACCAGCGCTCAGAGGCTATCCTGAGTGCGGTGGGGCTGGGAGACCGTATGGCTCACCGGCCCACCGAGCTATCCGGAGGACAGCAGCAGCGCGTGGCGATTGCCCGGGCGCTGATCAACGAGCCAGTCCTGCTTTTGGCCGACGAGCCCACCGGCAACCTGGACTCCCATACCGGGGCAGAGATCATGAATCTGCTGCTCGGTTTGAACAAAGAGCAAGGACTTACCCTGTTGATCGTTACCCATGACCCACAAATTGCATCCCACGCTCAGCGGGTGATCCATCTGCGGGATGGGATGGTCGATGGCGGTCAGAATTAGGAGTTCGCCATGAGACTATATCGTCTTTTTGTTGAAGCACTCGAAAGCCTAAATGGTAACAAGATGCGATCGATGCTGACTGTGTTGGGCATCGTCATCGGCGTGGCGGCGGTGATCGCCATGCTCTCCATCGGCCGCGGTGCGCAAGCCTCGATAACATCTCAAATCGAGAGCAT
>CAZGIX010000002.1:37416-78880 GCA_964525785.1 uncultured Anaerolineaceae bacterium | reverse complement strand
GAGGCGAGAGTAGAGATTAGTTGATTAATCTTCGCTCCTGTTTACCGCGCTAAGAGTTGCCGATGCAACGATATTAAGAAAAAGTTTCAAGCAGCCAGGTCAGGATGGCAGTATCGTTCGGGCAGGGGTAGGAAAAACCCAGGGCGCGGGCGGTCTCGCGCGCCAGCCAGGTGTAAAGGTCGAGGATCGCCAGCAGCGCCCGGCGCAGGTCCACCTGGTCGTAAGCCGGAAAGGTTGCGGGAAGAGCCGCCTGGGCGCGCGGGTCGGCCCATGTGGAGAGGAAACGCCCATCGTACCAGGTATCCTGACCGGGATTGTAGACGCAGCGGGCATGCCATTCCAGCATGGTCAGCAGGCAGGCTTTCAGCTCGCCATCGCAGGTCTGTTTGGCGCGCCACAGATCGCCGCGCTGGATGAGCTTGAGCGCCTTGGCGGTGTTGATCCAGAAGCGGTCGATGGCGGCGCGGAAATCGCTATCGGCGGGCAAGGGCGGCAGGGCAGCCGCGCCGCTGAAGGCAGGGAGGTCACCCTGGAAGCCAGTCTTATCGAACAAAATCCGCACCCCGCGGGTGATCACGTCCTGGAAGTCGAAGCTCGCCAGCATGCCAGGTAGATCTGGCGCCTCCCCTGCCGGGACCGGGACAAAGACGATATCCATTTTCAAGCCGCCGGGGTAAAGGGCGAACCATTCCGGGTAGCCGCTTCCGGTGGCATCGAGATAGGAAGCCCACAGCTCGCCGAAATTACCCAGCCAGCCGGCATCCTGGAGATAGCCTGCAGGGGCAGTCGAGAAAAAGATCAGGTCCAGGTCCGACCATTCATCAGCCGGCCTGACCGGTCGGGAGCGCGAGCCGACCACCACACCGGCGATCAAATCGCGGCGATCGCCGGCCCAGGCAGCAATGCGGGCCTCAAGGTCGGCATAAGAAGCCCTACTGGACGGGGAGGGTTCGGGTTTCATTGATTGATCAGGATGGCTATTACGCCACCTGCCTGTATCATAACATTGATACGGGCATCGGGGCGTCGTTGAACTATACCGGTACTGCCGGCTCAGGGTTCGGCGCTGCGGGTTATCACCGGCAGGTGCAGCCCGAAACCGTTGAGGAACACAGCTGCCTGCCGCTGCCAGGTGTTGCCGAGACCATCCTTGATCTCAGCCGTGTTGATAATCGTATGTGGAGATGGGTTCTCCGCATCGACGGTGACATCGAAGCGGATCTCGACCGGAGTCCCGGCTGGCACTGCGCCGCTCCAGTTAACCACGCCGCCCGATTCGGAGGCTGCGCCGGATGAAGCCGAAAGGTTGCCAGCAAAAGTCACCTGGGGCGGCAGGTGGTCGCTCACCGAAGCATTTTCCAGCGCCGGGCCAGGATTGCGCAAGATGATGGTATAGGCAAGCGTATCGCCAGGGGCAGCCAACGCCTGGTTGACTGATTTCTCCGAGCCGGTCAGGCTGCCCTGCAAGATCGAGCCGCTGCGCTGGTAGTTGCCGCGCCCGGTGCCCCACAGGATGCGCGCCTGGGAAGTGCCGGGCAGGTCGTATGCCACCAGACCGGTATGGGCAGTGTTCACCACCACCTCCAGGTCGGGATCGCCGTCGATGTTCGCCAGGGTCGGAGCAGGCAATCCCCCGTTCCAGGAAGAGCCGTCCCAGGCGCCCGGCAGGGGTGTTTCCTGCAGCGGGTTGCCCAGGTAATCCAGGATGTGCAGCTTACCGGTCTGTCCGCTGCCCTTCTGCGTCCAGGAGGTGAAAATTACCTCCGCCAGGCCGTTGTCGTCCAGGTCGGCAACGGTTGGCTCAGAAGCGAAGCGGTAGAAGCCCTCGGACGGGTTGTAGACCGAGTAAGGCCAGCTGCCATGCTCGGTTTTATCCAGCCAGAATACGTGCATGCGCCCGTCGTAGGAAGAATACAAGATCTCCAAATTGCCGTCGCCGTCCAGGTCAGCAGCCGCTGGGTTGGGCTGGTTGTTCTCGATGACACCATAATCCTCGCTGAGCGGGGCGCCGGTATCTACCGGGACGCTGCGCCAGTCGTAGCCATCCGCGTTGAAGCGGCTGCGGTCGGCGTTGAAAATATACACGCCGTTGTAGCGGCTGGGGTAGCCGCTGATGCAATCGTAGACGTTGCCGATCACGATGGCTTCGTTCACCCCATCCGCGTTGACATCGGCGATCAATGCCGGGGTGTGAGCGAAGTTAGGGCGGTAGCGCTCGGCACGTGCATCGCCGTTCGTGCAGGTGCCCCAGCCGCGCAGCTCGATCTCCAGGCTCTCCCACACGCCGACCTTGCCCCAGCCCTTGCCGCCGTACATGGAATGGACGGGTATCTGCGCGCCGTTCGCTTCGTAAGCGCAGACGTAGTGAACGTCGGAAGGCAGCACGATCTCGCCATCCCCGTCGCCATCCAGGTCACCCAGGGCGGCGTTGTCGTTGAAGACGCCGTAAGCGTAGCCGCTGTCGTTGCTAAGCTGGGGCCAGCCGGGGCGCAGCTCGCCGGTGTGCTCGTAGACCCAGATGTTGGTAGGTCCATAAACAGCCCCGGTGACAGCGACCTCCAGGTCGCCATCCTGGTCCAGGTCGTACAGCGAGAGGCCACGCAGCTCGTTCTCGGTGGGCTGAAGGGGCCAGCCGGGCTCAAAATATCCGGCCTGGTTGTAAACTGAGACGTACCCGCCGCTGTGGGCGGTGATGATCTCCAGGTCGCCATCCCCGCTCAGGTCGGCAATGGCGATGCCGGGCCATGTACGCCCGACGATGTCAGCGCCCGGCTGGCTCCGGTCGTGACCGGAGGGCATGTGCCACTTAAGGCTTCCGGTAGCGCCATCCAGGACAAATATCGTGTATGCAGACCCGACGACTTCCGTGGAGCCATCCCCATCCAGGTCTGCGACCGCGGGTGAGGAGTACCAGCCCGTCTCGCACCAGGAGCGATAGCAGCCGCCATTCTGCCACTTGAGCACGGGAGGTTGGATAGCGGTAGGTGAGGATGGCGTTGCCTGGACAAAGTGTGGGCTGGTCAGGAGGAGGATAAGGAGAACAAAGAGTACAGTTCGAGTGGAGGAATGATTAATCATAAGCTGTTCCCTTTGTAATTTAACAGGGATACACAGGATGAACAGGATAAAAGTGAAATATGAATCAGGCGTTTTACTTGTGTAAGCGTCGATATTCTAACTTGGGTTTCCCGAAATTGATCAAAAGACCGACTTCTATTCCGGTAGCTTTGAGGTAGTTGATCAATTGCGCTTGATGTTCGGGAAGCAGTGAAGTGACGGCTTTTATTTCAACGATGATTTTATCCTCGATGAGAAGGTCAGCGTAAAAATATCCGACGGATTGTCCGCGAAAGATGACATTAATCGGATACTGGGATTCGAAACGCAGACCATTTTGATTTAAAGCGACCATTAATGCATTTTGGTATACTGATTCCAGAAATCCTGCACCAAGCTCGTTGATTACTTCAAAACTGGCTTCTAAGATCTATCTGGAGATTTCTTCATAAAGCAAGGTCATAGTGTTTCACCATGAAATAACTATACAGGAAAGCTGAAGCCTTTCAGCTTACACAATCGATAGCTATGAGTATCTTGGAGTTGCCAGGACAGCCTTGCAACTATCGCTGGTTCGGGCTGCTTAAGAATAATTTGAGTACAATATAACAAAGCGAAGATTTCATCCTGTATATCCTGTGCATCCCTGTTAAATCAGATCATGAATCAAAACCTCATATACATTCATGGATTGGAAGGCACCAGCCAGGGAGTCAAGGCGGTGCTGCTGCGCGAGCTGTTTCCGGGTATATTGACCCCCGATTTTCGCGGCTCGCTGGATGAGCGCATGCACAGCCTGGACAGCATCCTCGGAGAGACGCTGGGATGGACGATCGTCGGCTCGAGCTTCGGCGGGCTGATGGCGGCCATGTTTGCCTGCCGGCGTCCGCAGCAGGTGAAGAAGCTGGTGCTGCTGGCGCCAGCGCTGATCTGGCCCGATTTTGCCGCCGACCCGCCCGACCCCATCGACACGCCTACGGTGATTTACCACGGCAGCCTGGATACGGTTATCCCCCTGGCTATGGTTCAACCACTGGCAGAGCGGGTGTTCCGCAACCTGGTCTTTAACGCGGTGGAGGACGATCACGGCCTGTACAACACCGTGCATGCCATCGATTGGCGGGCATTATTAGGGCAGTGATCAGGTGATAAGGTAATCAGGTGATCAGGTAATAAGGGTATAGGTAAACGATAAGGCGATGCTGACGAATTTCTACTCTCGCGTCTCGGGTCTCGTCTCATGAACCAGGCAACCTTCCATTTTCTGGGTAGCCTGAACGATTTCATGCCGGAGAGGCAAAAGGGGACTGAGTTTCCTTGCTCCTTCAACAGCGGCCAATCGGTCAAGCACCTGATCGAGTCGCTGGGCGTGCCGCACATCGAGGTGGGACGCATCCTGGCAAACGGTATGGATGTGGATTTCAGCTACCAGGCATGTGATGGCGACCGGATTACTATCCATCCTCTGTCTGCAGATGACACACAATTGACATCGATTGAAGAGGCGCTCTTCGTGCTGGATAACCACCTGGGCCGGCTGGCGGGCTACCTGCGCATGCTGGGTTTCGACGCCCTGTACCGCAATGATCTGCAAGATGCTGAGCTGGCAGAGATCGCAGAGGCGCAAGGACGCATCTTGCTCACCCGCGACCGGCGCTTGCTGATGCGCAAGCAGGTTCAGCGCGGCTACTGTGTGCGGGATAAGACACCGCGCCGACAGGCAGTAGAGGTGGTGGTGCGATTCGGGCTGGCAGGTTGTGTCGTGCCTTTCCTGCGCTGCATCCGCTGCAACGGGCTGCTCCAGCCGGTGAGCAAGCAGGCGGTGCTGGAGCGCCTGGAGCCGCTCACCAAACAATATTTCGAGGAGTTCCGCATCTGCCCGGATTGCGAGCAGATCTACTGGCAGGGCTCGCACTACGAACGCATGGCGGATTTTATCGAGCACATCCGCCGTGCAGCAGGTGAGTTGGGGGATATCGGCAAGGGCATGTCAGCGTATAATTAGGGATGCACGGAGGTGATAGGACATGGATTACGAAGCCTTCCAATCCGAGATTACCAGTATCTATCCACCTGAGCGGCTGCTCACCCGCCCTGCCCAGCTGGCGCCCTTCGAGTCAGATGCCCTGACCTCCTTCCGGGTGCGCCCCAGGGCGGTGGTGTTCCCCGAGACGCAAGCAGAGGTGATCGAAACGGTGCGCCTGTGCCAGCGCTACGAGGTGCCATTTGTGGCGCGCGGCAGCGGCACGTCCCTGTCCGGGGCCTCCCTGCCAGTTGCGGAGGGCATCGTCATTGCATTGAACAGGCTGAATCACATCATCCGGCTGGATCCCGACGAGCGCCTCGCCGTGGTCGAGCCGGGCGTGATCAACCTGGATGTCAGCAAAGCCGCCGCCCCCTATGGACTGTACTACGCCCCCGATCCCTCCAGCCAGCCGATCTGCACCATTGGCGGCAACCTGGCGTTCAATTCGGGCGGGGCGCACTGCCTGAAATACGGTATGACCAGCAACCATGTGCTGGGCCTTAAGGCGGTGCTGCCAGACGGCGAGGTGGTGCAGTTGGGCGGCGAAAGTCTGGAGAACACCGGTCCGGACCTGGTGGGGATGTACATCGGGTCGGAGGGGCTGTTCGGGGTGGTGCTGGAAGCCACCTTGCGGCTGCTGCCCAAGCCGGAGGCTTACAAGACTGTGCTGGCGGCATACCACGCCCTGGAGACCGCCGGAGAGACGGTGGCGAAGATCGTGGGCACCGGGCTGCTGCCGGGGGCGATCGAGATCATGGACAACCTGGCAATCCAGGCGGCGGAGGCGGCTGTCCAGGCGGACTACCCGGCTGATGCCGCGGCCTTGCTGATCGTAGAGCTGGATGGAGAAGCCGCCTCGGTCGAGGTGGATTTCATCCCGCTGATGGAGATCATCCGCGCCTCTGGCGCTTACGAGGTGCACATCGCCAAGGATGACGCCGACCGCATGCGCATCTGGAAAGGACGCAAGAGCGCTTTCTCGGCGGTCGGACGGCTCAGCCCGGACTATATCGTACAGGATGGCGTGGTGCCGCGCGGGAAACTGAGCCAGGTTTTGGTCGATATCCAGCGCCTGAGTGCAGAATATGGCATCCGGGTGGCGAATGTTTTCCACGCCGGGGATGGAAACCTGCACCCGCTGATCCTGTTCGATGGACGGGAGCAAGGCGCATTGGAGCGGGCAGAGAAGCTGGCAGGTGAGATCCTGGAGTTGTGCGTGCGCTGCGGCGGCTCGATCACCGGTGAGCACGGCATCGGCGTGGAAAAGCGGGAATACCTGCCGGTGATGTTCAACGCGCAGGATTTGAGCGCCATGCGTGCCATCCACGCCCAGATCGATCCGCAGCATATATCCAACCGCGGTAAAGTGTTCCTGTCTTAGCTCGATTTTGGACAGAGTTGCCAAGGTAAAAGGGGTGTTTTGCGGCGGCGCAGCCGCCGCAAAACACCCCAACTCACCATTTTTGAGATGAGTTCTAGTTTTAGATCAGACATTATGGATAGATAGACAAAGCCGGAAGCTGTCTTAATGAGAGCAATATGTTAACCACTATCGAAGGCTACCAGGAGATAATTCGCCAGCAGCGGCAGGTCTGCGTGCGCGGAGGGGGCAGCAAGACCGCTCTAACCTGCACGGAGGATGGGGTGACGCTGGTCTCGACTGCCGGGCTGAGCGGTGTGCTGGAATACCAACCGGACGAGTTCACCTTTTCCGCTCTGGCAGGCACCCCGGTGGCAGAGTTGGAGCGCATCCTGGCAGAGTATGACCAATACCTGCCTTTCGACCCGCTTCTGGCGGAGGCGGGCGCCACCCTGGGCGGCTGTGTGGCGTCGGGTTTGAGCGGGCCGGGGCGCTACCGCTATGGCGGGGTGCGCGATTTTATCCTGGGGGTGCAGTTCATCGACGGGCAGGGAGGGCTGGTGCGGGCGGGCGGTAAGGTGGTCAAGAACGCCGCCGGGTTCGACCTGCCGAAGTTCATGGTCGGCAGCCTGGGATGCTATGGAATGCTGGTGGAGCTGTCTTTCAAAGTGCTGCCACGCCCGACTGCAACTGCCACGCTGCGGGCGCGCTACGAATCGCTGGTGAACGGGCTGGCTGCCTTGGTGCGCCTTACCCGCCAGCCGTTGGAGATCTTCGCCCTGGAGCTGGAGCAGGACGCCAGCCTGCTGGTTCAGGTGGGGGGAGCGCCTGAGACCCTGAACGCCCGCCTGGAGCGCCTGCGTTTGCTGTTGGGTGGTGTGGAAGTGGAAACGCTCACGGAAGAGGCGGAGCGGGAGCTGTGGCAGATGCGGCGCGAGTTCGCCTGGCTGCCGCAGGGATGGAGCCTGGTCAAGATCCCGCTGACGCCTCGGCGGGCACCTGCCCTGGAAGCCGAGCTGGAGAGCGCTGGCGCCATGCGAATCTACAGCGCGGGAGCCAACCTGGCCTGGGTGGGCTGGCCCGGTGAGACCGGCGTCCTGGATGCGCTGCTCACCCGGCTGGATTTGAGCGGCTTAAAGGTGTTGGGCAAGCCGGGTGAGGCACGCCTGGGCATGCAAACTGGGGCGTCTTTCGAGCGGCGTATGAAGCAGGCGCTGGACCCGCTTGGGCGCTTTGTTTGCGCCAGATAATAGCTGACTGATGGGAGCGCGATATGCAGCACAACATCCCCGTTGAAACGCTCGGACCATTGGGCGAGGTTATGGCGCATGCCGTTTCGAAATGTGTGCACTGCGGGTTCTGCCTGCCAGCCTGCCCCACGTACACCCTCCTGGGCGAGGAGATGGATTCGCCGCGCGGGCGCATCATCTTGATGAAATCGGTGCTGGAAGGTACGTTGGAGCTGGAGGATGCTATCCTGTACATCGACCGCTGCTTGGGCTGCCAGGGATGTGTGACTGCCTGCCCCTCGGGGGTTCCGTACGGCGAGTTGATCACTCCCTTCCGGGCTTACGCCCAGGAGCGGCGCAAGCGCCCGGTCGTCGAGCGCGCTGCCCGCGGCTTGATGTTGGGAACCATTCCCTACCCGGGACGTTTTCGCCTGGCAGCCGGCGCGGGAAGGCTGGCGCGCCCGCTGAAAGCTGTCCTGCCAGGGAGCTTCCGGGCCATGCTGGATATGGTGCCCGATAAGGCTGTGCCGGCATTCACTCTGCCGCAGATCACCCCGGCGCAGGGAGTCCGGCGGGCGCGCGTGGCATTGCTGGTAGGCTGCGTGCAGCAGGTGGTCTCGCCAGGGATCAACCGGGCGACGCTGCGCGTGCTGGCGCGCAACGGCGTGGAAGTGGTGGTGCCCGGCGGGCAAGGCTGCTGCGGGGCGCTGGCGATGCACACCGGCGAGCTGGAGCTGGCGCGCGCCCAGGGGCGCCGCAACCTGGGGGCCTTTCCCAGCGATGTGGATGCGATCCTTACCAATGCCGCCGGCTGCGGCTCGGGGTTGAAGGAATATGAATTGATATTCAAAGGCACGCAGCTGGAGGAGCAGGCGCGGGAGTTCGCCGGGCGGGTGCAGGATGTGAGCGTCTTCCTGGATGCGCTCGGCCTGGTCGAGCCGCCCGAGCTGCCGGAACCCTTCAAGCTGGCTTACCACGACGCCTGCCACCTGGCGCACGCTCAGGGTGTGACTGTGCCGCCGCGCCGACTGCTGGCGAAGATTGGCAACCTGACCTTGCTGCCCATCCCGGAGGGCGAGCTGTGCTGCGGGTCGGCGGGCAGCTACAACCTGGAACAGCCCGAGATTGCCGCGCTGATCGGCGAGCGCAAGGTCAAGAACATCCTCAGCACCGGCGCCCAGGCAGTCGCCAGCGGCAACATCGGCTGCATGGTGCAGATCCATAATCACCTGGACCGCCTGGAGCAGGCGATCCCGGTCTGGCACACGCTCGAAGTTCTGGAGCGAGCGTATGATGGCTGGGAGCATGCCTGAGATGCCGCGCTACTTCACCCTGGAAGAAGCCAACCGGGCCTTGGAGATGATCCGCCCGCTGGTGGAGCGCATGCTGGAGCTGCGCCAGGCGATCCTGGAGCGCCAGCCCGAGCTGGAGCCGGTGCTGCACAAAGTGGCCGGCAACGGCGGGGGAGCTGTCGCCAGCCGTGTTGCCCGCGATTTCGAGCGGCTGCAGGAGGTGATGCACCGCATCCAGGAGTTGGGGGCGGAGATCAAGGACGTCAACACCGGGCTGCTGGATTTCCGCTCGATGCGGGACGGGCGGGAGGTATACCTGTGCTGGCGCTACGGGGAGGGGGAGATCGCCTTCTGGCACGATCTGGACGCCGGCTTCGCCGGTCGCCAACCGATTTAAGAGGTTTCACACCGGAGTGCGCAGAGTTCGCAGAGAGTTAGTTAGAACTCGGCGATCTCTGCGTGCTCGGCGGTGAATTGATCCTCGGAGCGGGGGGAGTTTTAAGGCAAGGACAGGTCTTGCCGAGGGTTATAATCGACGTGTGGAAAAAACCGACCCAACCAGTTCAGCCGCGGTTGTGAGCGCTCCGCATACGGAACAGGGGAGAAGACGCTTCAGCGCCCGCGGCACTTTCGCCTCGCTGCAGCATCCCAACTACCGCCTGTGGTTCTTCGGGCAGATGTTCTCGCTGGTGGGCACCTGGATGCAGTCTACCGCCCAGGGCTACCTGGTCTACGAGCTGACCGGCTCGCCGCAGTATTTAGGCTATGTGAGCTTTGCCGCCGGGCTGCCGTCCTGGCTGTTCATGCTGTACGGTGGGCTGGTTGCCGACCGCGTACCGCGCCGCAGCCTGCTGATCGTCACGCAGGCAGCCATGATGCTTCTGGCGTTCGGCATGGCAGCCCTGAAGTTCACCGGGCTTATCCAAGCCTGGATGGTCGTGCTGATGGCGTTTCTGCTGGGGATTGTCAACGCTTTCGATGCCCCGGCGCGCATGGTGTTCGTCAACGAGCTGGTGGATCGCAAGGATTTGACCAACGCCATCGCCCTCAACGCTACCATGTTCAACTCTGCTATGGCAGTCGGTCCGGCGGTGGGCGGGCTGACTTACGCAGCAGTCGGGGCGGAGTGGTGCTTTGTCTTGAATGGCATCTCTTACCTGGCAGTGATCACCGCCCTGATGTTGATGCGTATCCGCGCCGGCGCGCCGGCTGCCGTGGAGCGCTCCCCACTGAAGGGCATCCAGGAGGGCATCCGCTACGTAGCCAGGCAAAAGGTGGTGCGCACCGTGATCCTGAACGTGTTCATGGTCAGCCTGTTCGGGATCAGCTTTGTCACCCTGATGCCGGCCTGGGCTGTGAACGTGTTAGGTGGGGATGCCACCACGAACGGCTACTTGCAGTCAGCGCGCGGCATCGGAGCGCTGGCAGGGGCGCTGATGCTGGCTACACTCAGCGGTATGGTGCCCAAAGGCCGGCTGATCACGATCGGCAGCTTCATATTCCCAGCTATGCTGCTGATTTTTTCCAGAGTCGATTACCTGCCGCTCTCGCTGCTGATGCTGCTGGGTATTGGCTTGGGATATATGCTGTTCATCAACACCAGCAACGCCCTGGTGCAGGGACTGGTGCCGGATGAGCTGCGCGGCAGGGTGATGAGCATCTACACCCTGACCTTCTTCGGCTTCATGCCGATCGGAGCGCTGCTGGCAGGCGCCGTCGCCGAGCGCATTGGCTCTCCGGCGACGGTTTTGTACGGGGCAGTGATATCGCTGGCTTATTTCGGACTGGTGTTCTGGCGCGTACCGGCGCTGCGTCGCTCGGAGTAAAGGGTTTGGGGTTATCGATGGCGGCAACGCCGCCATCGATAACCCCAATAATTCTCCCTTTATGGCTAACGGGGCATGGTTTTTGCATTGCGGAGAAAACCATGCTAGCAAATCGAATCGACCTTGACCCAGGCATGCAAATGGATTAAAATCACGAGCGCAAGGCGGAATGTCTTGCATTGCCCTCGTAGCTCAGTGGATTAGAGCACTTGCTTGCGGAGCAAGGGGTCGCGTGTTCGAGTCGCGCCGGGGGCGCCAGAATCAAGGCTCCCATATCTGGTAATGTGGGAGCCTCTCTTGTTAACTTAACTTGAATCAAAGGTCTGCCAGAACTGCGATCTTGATCTCTTCGCTGGATACTGAAACCGCCAGTGGAGACGTCGCATGCAGCGTCTCTATTACCTGTGCTTCACACCTTATCTTGATCCCTGGACAGGGATTAGGAGAGAAATGCTCGATCCTGAAGATCGCACAACAATACAGCAGAGTCTGGCCGCCGCCATGTCGGATCTGTTAGCCTGGGCGCTCGAGCTTTATCAGCAGAAACACTTAGATAACACACCGCCGCAGGCTGAGGGGGACAGGACGCCCAATTCCTTGACAGAGGCAATCGATTCCGACACGACCGATCAGAGCGAGGGCGATAGCCTCATCATCCCATAAAGCTGCTGATGCCGTGAGGCTCAGGCACTTATGTCTCTGGGAGGCTGCGTCCGAGCAGGTCGGCCAGGAATCTCACCTGCGCAGCGGCCTGGAAATCCTCCCCGCCTTCGTGGTTGTTATAGGGCCAGATGTTGATGGCTTTCTGCCCGGCATAATGGTTGTACGCTGCAAACACAGTGGAAGGCGGGCAGATGTCGTCCATCAATCCCACCGAGAATAAGGCCGGGGCGCTGGCGCGGGCGGCAAAATTGACCCCATCGAAGTAAGAGAGCGTGGTGAAGACGGTCTCGATCTTGTCGCGGTGGACCATGCAGAAGCGGCTGATTTCTCGGTATGGATCGGTATCCACCAGCTCGGTGGCGCGGCGATAATGGCACAGGAAGGGCACGTTCGGCATAACTGCCGCAAGGTCGGGTACCAGGCCCGCCACTGCCAGGCTGATGCCTCCCCCCTGGCTTCCTCCGGTGACGGCCACGCGGGCAGCGTCCAAAGCCGGATGGCTGCGAACAGCTTCGATGGCGCGCACTGCATCGGCGAAGACCCGGCGGTAATAGTACGTATCAGCCTTGAGGATCCCCCGCGTCATAAAACCGGGGGTCTGCGGGTTGCCGCCCTCGGGTTCATGGTCAGGGGTGTCGCCTTTGCGCCATTCGCTGCCCTGGCCGCGCGTATCCATCACGAAGCTGGCGCAGCCGGCCGCACTCCACAGCAGCCAGTCATAAGGCAGGCCGCGCCCGCCCCCGTAGCCGATAAATTCCACCACACATGGCAATGGCTCTGCGCGCTGTGCCGGAAGGAAGAACCAGCCTTTGATCGGCTGCCCTGCATATCCGTTGAAAGTTGCGTCGAATACCTGCACGGTTTTCAGCCCGGCGTCATACGGCTCGAAACTTGCCTCCAACGGGTGCCGGCGCGCCGCTTCCAGGGTGCGCTGCCAAAAATCGTCGAAGTCTTCTGGCTCGCTGCGTTCGGGTTTGTACGTCTTGAGCTGGTCGAGGGGGAAATCGAAGTACATCTTTACGCTCCAGTAGCTTGTTGAATTGGGCTGTCAACCTGGTCTTTTTAATTGGCACTTGGGATGATTAAAGCTCTGACGTGACTTTTATCCACTCCAGGATCTCATCCAGCTTTCCAAAAGCCAGGGCTGTCACCGTATCTGCCCCGCCGTAGTAAATCGCCACCCGTCCGGTGGGCCGGTCTACCAGGGCTGCGCAGGGGAAGGCTACATTGGGTACATCGCCCACGCATTCGTAATCTCTCTGGGGGGAGAGAAGGTAAGGGGCGGCGCGGTAGATCACCTTCCAGGGTTGTTCCAGGTCCAGCAGGGCAGCGCTGAAGCTGTACACGAATCCATTGCAGGAAGTCAGCACGCCGTGATAGAAGAGCAGCCACCCCTGGCTGGTTTCGATGGGGATCGGCCCGGCTCCGATCTTGGTGCTCTGCCAGGTCCACGCTTTAGTGCCCATCACCCAGCGGTGCCTACCCCAATACTGCATATCCGGGCTCTGGCTGTAGAAAATATCCCCGAAGGGAGTGTGCCCTGAGTCGCTGGGTCTGCTCAGCATGGCGTATTTGCCGTTGATCTTGCGGGGGAAGAGCACCCCGTTGCGGTTGAACGGCAAAAAGGCATTCTCCAGCTGGTAGAAGCTCTCGAAGTCGTGGGTGTACCCGACGCCGATGGTATAGCCGTGATAGCAGTTGCACCAGGTGACGTAGTAGCGATCCTCGAGCCAGACGACGCGTGGATCGTAGCGGCACTGGAAGGGTGCTATCTCCGCATCATCGCACAGCCATTGGATGGGCTCGTCATCCAGCTGCCAGCTGATGCCGTCCGGGCTGAAGCCGCGATGCAGGTTCATCTGGCGTGCTTTGTTGTCGCAGCGGAAAACGCCAGCAAATCGACCCTGGTAGGGGACGACTGCGCTGTTGAATATGCTGTTCGAGGATGGGATCAGGTCGCGAGGGATGACCGGGTTGGCGCTGTAGCGCCAGATTACGTCCCCACAGCTCGCCGGTTGTTCTTCCCAGGGGATGTTTGGCAGGGAGGCTGGGTTCATAGGAGGTATCACTTCTTTCGGGATTGGATTTGGACCTGACGAACCGATTCGCGTTCCACCAGGCGAGGATGGATGGTTAAAGTCATGCGCGCCGCATCGGGATTTCCGATACGCAGTGCGAGAAGGTGCACGGCGCTGCGTCCCATGGCGACCGTGTCCACATGCATGGTGGTCAGGGGAGGGTGGGTATTTGCAGCGATGTAGGTGTCATCGAAACCGATAATGGAGATATCTTGCGGCACTTGCTTTCCCAGGTACTGAGCTGCCCGGATTGCTGCGCTGCCGACATCGTCGTTGACGCAGAACAGCGCGCTGATGTGCGGGTACTTGTTCAGCAGGTCGATGACTTCCTGGTAGCCCTTAGACTTGTTGATGTTGAAATTGGTGATATACACTTCGCCGATCCTGTTCTCTTTCATCGCCCTCAGGTAGCCGTTACGGCGGTCCTTGAGGCTGGGGAAGCATGTATCATCGCTGCCTGCCAGCCCGATATGGCGGTGCCCTTTGTTGATCAAGTGCTCGACTGCCTGGTAGGCTGCCCGGAAATTATCGGAGACAACAGCATCGTAGCTCTCAGTGTCGGAATAACCATCCACCAGGACGATAGGTATGCTGCGCATGCCGGATATAGAGTTGAAAGAATCATCCACACACGTGCCTACCATCAGCAGCCCGTCTAAGTTCTCGTTATACAGCAGTTGGGGGACCTCAACCGGACGGTTATTCTCGTCAACCGGTAGGCTGGCGAACAGCAGATCGATGCCCTGCCGGCGGCAGGCATCCTCGATACCCACGATAACCCTGGCATAGAAGGGATTTGCCTGGGGCGTGATATCCGAATCTATTTTCACCACCATCCCGATCGTGGTCAGCAGGCTGCTCTTTTCCCCAGCAGGTTTACCCAGGTATCCGAGCTCACTGGCAGCTTTAAGGACACGGGCGCGGGTCTCTTCCGAGATACCTAGTTTGTTATTCAGCACCAGCGAGACGGTGGAGATTGAAACTTCGCTTTGCCGAGCTATATCGTTTATGGTGACTTTTCTTTTCATAAACCCTCTTTGGCCCGGTAAAAGAGCACTGAAAATTTAGTAAAAATCTAACAGATATTTTAGCATTATGTTTATGCTTGTCAAGCGGCATCTCTTGTCCTGGACACAGATTATATTCAAGCCTGGTACGAAAGGAGCCGGAAAACCAGGCCGCGTACGATTCTCTTACAGTTTTGGGCTTATTAACCGGAATTATTAGACTAAAATAATCCAATAAACGCGAATTTGGGTGGCTGTAGCGAAAATGTTTCTGTTTCCGAATCGAGGATCGGCGATTATTACTAAATAGTCCTTGACAACCGCCTAAAATTTTTATATAATTTTAGATAGACTGGGAGCGCTCCCAGGATTGTATACGCTTATCATGTTCACCACAGAATCCACCGGCTAAAATCCATAGGCATCCATGGTTGAACTGACATTGGAGGATATTGCTAAGCTGGCAGGCGTGTCACGCTCGACTGCATCCCGTGTGGTCAACGACCATCCCAATGTCAGGGAAGATGTGCGGCAGCGGGTGATGGAAGTGATCCAGAGCACGGGCTACCGCCCAAATCTGGCAGCCCGCACGCTTGCCTCCCAGCGCTCCTGGATGATTGGTCTGGTGCTGCCCCGCAGTGCCAGCTCTTTCTTTTCCGATCCGTATTTCCCTCGCCTGACGCAGGGTATTGCCCAGGCATGCAATCAATACGATTTTACTTTGGGTCTTTTTCTGGTCGCATTAAAGGAGGACGAAGAGAAAATCTACCCGCGGGTATCCCGCCGGGGCTTTTTAGACGGCATCCTGATCCAATCAGGGCAGATCGGGGAACAATTGATCGATCGCCTGGTCAATGCCAACATTCCGCTCGTGATTGTTGGTCGCCCGTTCCAGGTGGGCGACTTAAGTTATATCGATGTGGATAATGTCCCTGCAGCCTATAAAGCTGTCGTCCACCTGATTGGATCAGGCTACCAGCGCATTGGAACGATCACAGGCGCATCGAACAGCACAGTAGGTCTCGACCGCAAGGAAGGCTACCTGAAAGCGTTGGTCGATTATGGTCGAGGTGTGGATGAGTCTTTGATCGCTGAAGGGGACTTTACGGAGGAGAGCGGTTACTCAGCGATGCAGAAGCTGCTCGAAGCCAGGCCGGATGCAGTTTTCGCGGCTTCCGATCTCATGGCGATTGGCGCCATGCATGCTGTACGCGAAGCGGGTCTAAAGATCCCGGACGATGTTGCCTTCGTCGGTTTCGATGACCTGCCGCTTGCGACCATTCCAGATCCAAAGTTGACCACCATCCGCCAGCCGATCTATCGTTTCGGCTTCAAAGCTGTCGAGATATTGATCGATCTGATCGAAAACGGGATCAAGCCTCCCCGGCGTATTGTCATGGATACAGAGCTGGTCATCCGCGGCACCTGTGGCGCAAAGAATAAGATGGTCGTCGAGTAAGGCAATTTAGATGTGCATAACGATTGAGTAATTCGATCCCAGTTAATTAATCGCCCTTGCACCAAGAGGAGGTGGAAAATTATCCATATAGGAACCTGATCTGGCTGACCAATTGTAAGATCAATCGACACATACCTAAGGAGAAAAAACAATGAAACGCTCGTATTTCGTAATAACTCTGCTGATGGTGCTGGGCCTCGTGCTCGGAGCCTGCGCAACACCTACACCAGCGACCATTATCCAGACCGTTGAGGTACCGGTTGTAGAGACCGTTGAAGTACAGGTTGTGGAGACTCAGGTGATCATCGAAACTGTTGAAGTTCCGGCGCCGACTGTATCTCCAGAAGAACAGCTGCCTCGCAATGAAACCCTGTACTACAACGGCATACAGTGGAGTGCGGTTGTTGGTTGGAATCCCTATTCTTCCAGCATGAATAATGGTATGGCTGTCACTGCGAAGGACGCTGCTCGCGTGATCATGTTTGAAACCCTGTACCTTTACAATATGATGGATGGCAAGTCATATCCTCTGCTGGCGGACGGCGATCCCGTGTGGAATGATGCGCGTACCGAGATCACTGTAAAGCTCAAACCAGCCGCAAAATGGAGCGATGGCACCCCCCTGACCGCCGAGGATGTAGCCTACACCTGGGCTGCCAATGTCAAGTACTCAACCAATGCTGGCAATAACTTTAAAGATTTCATCGATACCATTGAAGCGGTTGATCCGCAGACAGTCCTCATCAAAGCTAAATTGGATGATGAAGGCAAAGCGGTCAATCCGCTGATGCTCGAGTCCGCCCTGGACGGTATATATATCTGCCAGAAAGCCTGGACCGAGACCCTGGAAGAGCGCACCAACGAGGATGCGACTGCATTCTTAGCGGATCCCGCTGAAGATGCCGTATACTCCGGCCCTTACCACAAGTTCTTCTCTGACGATACGAAGGTTGTCTACGTTCGCGATGATAACTACTGGGGTCAGGATGCCTCCATGTGGGGCAAGTTGCCGGCTCCGAAGTACATCGCGCATACGATCTTCAAGGATAACGCAGCCGGTTCAATTGCTTTGGCGCAGGGTGAAGTGGACGTCAGCCAGCAGTTCAACTCCAACATTCAGGTTTTGTGGCTCAACTACGGTCTGCCCGTTTCCACCTACCTGCCCGAGGCTCCCTATGGCATTGGCGCAACCCTCCCAACCGCTTTCTACAACCTGAAATCCAACGGTTTGGATAATGCTGCTGTTCGTAAAGCGATTGCAATTGCGGTTGATTATCCAACCATCATTGCGAATGCGATGACCAACCAATCGGCCACTTTCGAGCAGGTTCCACGCAGCCTCATGAACCCGACCCCCGGCGAGCAGGCTCTATATGACCACGACGCTGTCGCCGAACTTCAGTGGGTGGGCAACGACATCGAAGGCGCCATAAAACTCTTGGATGACGCTGGGGTCGTGGATACCAATGGCGATGGCAATCGCGAATACAATGGCCAGGAACTTCACTATATCGCAACCTGTCCCAATGGCTGGTCTGACTGGCAAGCGGCGATCGAAGTTGTGGCTGCTGCAGGCAAGAAGATTGGCATTGACATCACCACCAACTTCCCTGAATGGGGAGTTTATCAGACCGTGGTCACCAAATCAGATACGCCTCTCCCAGAAGGCTATGACATCTTCATGATGTGGAGTGACGGCGCCGGGCCGACCCAGCCGTGGGGTCGTATCCGCCACTTGTTAAGCTCTGAATTTGTTGGTCAGGCGGTCAACTGGAATGGTAACTGGGGTCAATATAGCAATCCTGACGTCGATGCGTTGATCAACCAGATCCCCGCTGAAACCGACCCTGCCAAGCTGAAGGAAATTTACACCGAATTGGTCAAAATCTACCTGACCGACGTGCCCTCCTTCACGCTCATGTACCGCCCCGATTTGTTCCACGCGGTGAACGAGAGTGTTTGGACTGGCTTCCCTCACCAGGATGATGGTTCCGACCCGCCCATCCCGCCGATGATCTGTACGGATGGCTGGAGCATCGCTTGTCTCTATAACCTCACCTTGGTTAATCCATAACCGCGAGTGCTACAAAACAGCCATGTTCCGGGAATTCCGGAACATGGCTGTTTGCTATAATATATTTTAAAATAATGTACGAGTTACGCACTTCAGGGGAATATTGGGGGTGTTTGGGCGGGCGTCGCCCGCCCAAACACCCCCAACCTCCCGCCAGCTGCGTAAGATATTAAGTGTATAACAGTTGATCGGTATCAGATCAATCGGAGGTGCTGGTTTGAAAGGATACGCTAGATACTTCGGGAATAAACTGATCTGGTTCATCATCACTTTCATTATCGCCTTCCTATTGAACTTTATTCTGCCCCGCCTGATGCCGGGTGATCCTGTGGCAGCCATCGTAGCACGGATGGCACAAAGCCAATCCAATGCGAGCGGCGTGCAAGCCATATATCGTCAATATACAGAACTGTTCCACACCAACGAACCCATCCTCAACCAGTTTTTCATTTACATTCGAAATGTTTTAAACGGCGATTTTGGCTTCTCATTCAGCCAATATCCGCGAACGGTCGCTAACGTTCTACGAATATCGGTCTGGTGGACGGTGATGCTGCAGTTTCCAGCGATTATTGTTGGCTGGATTATCGGGAATACGCTCGGAGCCTTGGCGGCATATATCAAGGGTGGTTACGATAAGCTGATCCTGCCAATAAGCATTTTCGTAAGTGCTTTACCAGCCTTTGGCATGGCCACCATTTTATTAGTTATATTTGGGGTCACTTTAAGATGGCTTCCCACTTCAGGTGGTTATGGTTTTGACCTGCTCCCCACCTTCAATTGGAAATTCATATCGTCTGTGATCCTCCATTATCAATTGCCATTCTGGTCGATTGTTCTTATCGCCATCGGTGGTCAGGCAATCGGTATGCGCTCCATGTCCATTTATGAGCTGAATGCGGACTACATAAAGTACGCCCGCTTCATGGGCATCAAAGACACGAAAATCATCCGTTATGTATTCCGCAATGCCATGCTTCCCCAGATCACCGGCCTGGCGCTGGCGCTGGGTACCATGGTGGGAGGGGCACTCGTGGCGGAGGTTGTCTTCAGCTATCCAGGGCTTGGAACCACGCTTTTATCCGCAATATTGGGGCAAGATTATCCGCTCATCTCAGCCACCACATTGATCATCACAATCATGGTATTGATTGCTAACTTTGTCCTTGAAATTTTATATGGCTTCATCGACCCGCGCATTAAAGCCGCGCAGTCGGATTAAGAGAGGCCGTTATGAAGAATACTCTTAAGCAGGTTTTTCACTCTGGTAAATTTGTAGTTGGTTTTTGCATCCTCACATTCATCTTGCTGACGGTGATCCTTTATCCACTATTTGTAAAAACCCCTCCATTGGGAATTATCAGCCAGGGTACTTTTTTGCCGCCTGGCATCTATGTCAATGTTTATGACAGCGTCGGGACGAAATTTTATATACTTAACCTGGATGACGCGGCTGCCAAACGAATCGCCAGCAAGCTGAGCGATGATGACCGCATAGCCATGAAGGAATGGCTTGTGAAAGCCGGGATCCCCGAACAGCAGATCGATACCACGGATACGAAAGCTCTCCTGACTTTATGGGAGAATAATTATGATCCTAAGAAGCAAGTCCCTGGAATGATCTTTGCGAAGACGCGCTATTATCAAAGGCTCAACGCTTCACTGCAGGGGCTGTTGTCTAAGGAGGGGGTAACGATTGCCTCAACCGATCCTGTGTCGAGCACTCTGACGTCATCGGGCATCATCAGGCAGACTGACTATGTGAATATTCGTGAAGTTCCAAATGTGCGTACGCTGTTGCTCGGAACCGAGAACTTCGGCCGTGATGTTCTGGCGGAGCTGATTACAGCCACCGGGGTTTCACTTCTTATCGGTATTGTAGCGGGATTAATCGCCACCTCGATCGGTTTAATCATTGGATTGGCAGCAGGTTATGTCGGTGGTACGTTAGATGATATCCTTACATTCTTCACCAATATCTTTACCGTTATCCCTTCATTTATATTATTGATATTGATTTCATTCAGCATCGGACAGGAAAAGCGCGGCGCAGTGACCATCGCGGTGGTGATCGGGCTCACCTCCTGGGTATGGACTGCCCGCGCGGTGCGGGCACAGGTGATCTCACTGCGCAATCGTGATCATGTCAGCCTGTCAAAGCTTTCCGGGCACCCCATTGCCCGCATCATATTTACAGATATCCTTCCTTACATCGCTTCCTATGTTTTCATGGCGCTGATTTTGCAAATTTCCGCCGCCATCCTGACAGAGGCGAACCTGGCGATCCTTGGCCTGGGACCAAGGACTACCGAAGTCCCAACCCTGGGTTTAATGTTAAATTGGGCGTTTATCTATCAGGCACAGGTGCTCGGAAAATGGTGGGCGTATATGCCTGTGATTGTCGTAATTGCTTTGGTTTCTTTTTCACTGAACTTGATGAATACGGGTCTGGACCAGGTATACAATCCGGCATTAAGAGAATAGGTGATCGAAATGCCCAAAGATTTTGCGCTAGATATCGGGGATCGCAATAGAAAAGTTGTAATGCTAGAGGTCAAGGATCTTACAACAAAATATATCACCCGGTACAATGAAGATGTTTACGCTGTTGACCACGTTTCACTGGTAGTTGAAGAAGGGAAATCGCTGGGAATTGCTGGTGAATCCGGTTGCGGTAAGTCGACGCTGGCGCTCAGCATGATGGGCTATTACTTCGCCCCGCTGCATTACATGAGCGGCGAGATTATCGTCGACGGGCGTAACATATCCGGGATGAAACCCGACGAGGTGCGTAAATCAATATTGGGTAAGGAGATCGCCTATATTCCCCAGTCGGCGATGAACGCCCTCAACCCTACCCGGAAGATCATCGACTTTGTTGAAGATGTCCTCCAAGCACATGATTTGTACGTCAACAAGGCCCAAACTTATGAACGTGCCAGTGGATTGTTTGAGACCCTGGGGCTTCCACAAGAGGTGCTGTACAAATACCCGGTTGAGCTATCTGGCGGCATGAAACAGCGCACGGTGATCGCCGTATCTGTGATCCTTTTGCCCAAAGTGCTGATTGCAGACGAGCCCTCCTCCGCGCTGGATGTCTCCTCCCAGAAAATGGTCATCAAGATGCTAAAGCAATTGCTGGAAACGGGGCTGGTCGGAGCGTTGATTTTCATCACTCACGAGCTTCCGCTGCTCTACAACGTGACGGATGATATCATGGTCATGTATGCAGGGCAGATCGTGGAGAAGGCCACTGCCAAACAAGCTGTGTTTGATCCTCTTCATCCCTACGCGAAAGGTCTCATGGGCTCGATCATTGTGCCTGAGAGTGGCTTACGGGATGTAAAGCTGACTGCGATACCCGGGGTGCCGCCCAATCTAAAAAATCCCCCATCCGGCTGCCGGTTTGCCGAGCGCTGTAAATACGTCCGACCAGAATGCAAATTGATGTCCGTCGAGCTGCGTGATATTGGAGCAGGTCGCACATACCGATGTGTCCTGTCGGAAAATGAACTGAGGAATCTATATAAGAAAGAGGCGAACCATAATGCCTGACGAGAAGAATATAATCCTGAGCGCCTCAGGTCTCACGAAGGTATTTGGATTGGGTCGCACGAAAACGCTTGCTGTTGACCATGTTGACCTCAAGCTCTATGAAGGCGAAGTCGTCTCAATCGTGGGCGAATCGGGCAGCGGTAAGACCACCTTGGCAAAGCTCCTTTTGGGATTGATCAATTTGACCGAAGGCGAAGTTTACTTCCAGGGCAAATTGCGCGATATCTCTTCACATAAGAAGAGACAAGAATACTGGAAAAACATTCAGGCCATCTTTCAGGATCCGTTCTCCTCATATAACATATTTCACAAGATCGATGCAGTGCTTTTAGATTGTATTCGCATGCGTGGCGGTGGAAAGCTCCCGTGGGAGAGAAAAGTCGAGTTAATGACAGAGGCGTGCAGCTTTGTCAACTTAAAGTATGAGGAAATGACCAACAAGTATCCCTTCGAGCTCTCCGGCGGGCAGATGCAGCGCCTGATGATCGCCCGCATCTTCCTGCTGAAACCGAAGATCTTGCTGGCTGACGAACCCACCTCGATGATCGATGCCTGCTCGCGCGCCACTATCCTGGATATGCTGATGCAATTGCGGGACGAAATCGGGATGACAGTCATTTTCATCACGCATGATATTGGTCTGGCGTATTATGTGTCAGATAAGGTGTATATCATGGAGCGCGGCAAAATAGTAGAAAGCGGGACTGCTGATGAAGTGATTCTGCATCCCAGAGAGGCTTACACCCAGCGCTTGATCAGTGATGTCCCCAAGATCTATGAAGAATGGGATCTCTCAACAGTTGTTTATCCCTCTTGAGTTTGGATACAAGCGAATATGAGGCTTCAATCTCTGGCAGGCGCCTGGGAATTTCAGCAGACGGGAGCGGGAGAGTGGCTGCCCGCCAGCGTGCCAGGCGGAGCGCATACCGATTTATTAGCCCTGGGTCACATCCCCGATCCCTTTGCAGCCGATAACGAGAAGCGCGTCCAGTGGGTTGCTGAATCAGATTGGATCTACCGGTGCAGTTTTAGCCCTTCACCGGAACTGCTTGGCGAAGGTAAGATATTTCTGGTTTGTGATGGCCTGGATACGCTGGCGACGGTCGCCCTCAACGGTCATGAGCTTGGTCGCACCGATAACATGTTTCGCCGCTATGAGTGGGAGGTCAAACCATTATTAGCACAAGGCGTAAATGTATTGGTAATTAGCTTCGCTTCGCCAGTGAAATACATTGCAGAGAAGCAATCTGTTCGTGAATTGCCCGGTCCTTGCCATTCACTGCCCGGAGGTCCGTACATCCGCAAAACGCCCTGCCAGTTTGGCTGGGATTGGGGTCCGCAGCTCGCGCCGGTCGGCATCTGGAAGGATATCTGTCTGGAAGGTCACAGTGATGCGCGCCTGGCTGATGTCCATCTGCGACAGGAACACGGTGATGGGAAGGTGGATGTCGATGTCTGCGTTGCTGTCGAGTGCTGGGGAGAAATGCCGCTAACGGCACGCCTGCGCATCACAACCCCAAAAGGTGAGGTCATTGAAAACGAGGCTGCCATTCAGATGCAGGGTGATACAGTCCTGAAGTCGCCGATTCCCAGTCCTGAGCTGTGGTGGCCTAATGGATATGGCAGACAGCCCCTCTATCAGGTGGAAATATCGCTGACACACAAGCATGCCTCCGGGGAGGCACTCCTGGACCAGCGCAGGTACCAGGTTGGACTGCGCACGATTGAACTGCGCCAGCAGAAAGACCGGTGGGGACGCTCATTTGGATTTGTCGTCAATGGCCTTCCAATTTTATGTAAAGGCTCGAATTGGATCCCGGCAGATTCCTTCCCCACCCGTATTACGGATGAATACCTGGAACGCCTGATACGCTCGGCTGCTGAGACGCACCAGAATATGCTGCGCGTCTGGGGCGGTGGTTTCTATGAAGACGAGCGATTTTACGATCTCTGTGACCGCTACGGCATCCTGGTCTGGCAGGAGTTTATCTTTTCCTGCAGCATTTATCCACTCGATGATCCGGATTTCGTGGAAAATGTCCGCCTGGAAGTGGCTGAGAACATCCGTCGCCTTCGCCATCGCGCAAGCCTGGCATTGTGGTGTGGGACTAACGAGATGGAATGGGGCTGGGTGGAATGGAAGTGGGATATTCCAGAGCTGCAGGACTTAAAGGCTGCCTACGATCGATTCTTCCATCACACACTGCCCGCCTGGTGCCAGGCTGAAGATTCGGAGCATGCCTATTGGCCCAGCTCGCCATCTTCCGATACGCCTTTTCACGATCCGAATGGTCAAGCTCAGGGTGATTCGCATTACTGGGACGTCTGGCACGGGGGAAGACCTTTCACCGCATACCGCGACCAATACCCACGCTTCATGAGCGAGTTTGGATTTCAGGCGCTGCCTCCCCTGGCAACGATCCGCACGTATGCGGACGAGGCCGAGTGGAACATGACCTCTTACATCATGGAGCTGCACCAGAAGAACTCCAGCGGAAATTCGCTGATGGTGCGGCAGATGCTGGACACCTTCCGACTGCCCAAGGATTTTGCTTCGATGGTATACCTGAGCATGGCTCTCCAGGCAGAAGGCATCCGCTATGGCGTGGAACACTGGCGGCGCTATCCGGAGCGTGTCGCCGGGATCCTGTACTGGCAGCTGAATGACTGCTGGCCGGTGGCCTCCTGGTCCAGTATAGATTACTACGGGCGGTGGAAGGCCTTACACTATGCGGCGCGGCGCTTCTATGCTCCCCTGCTGCTATCTATCGAAGATAAACCGCCTGTACAAAAAGTTTATATCTCCAATGACCTGTGTGAAGCCTGGGAAGGCATCGTGAAGTGGTCGCTGGAAACCTTTGCTGGTGAAGTGTTCACCTCGGGGGATGCGCCAGTCGAGGCCGCGCCGCAGGCGGCAAGCCTGGTCTGCGAGCTGGATTTCACCAACCGCATTAGCTATGACAACCTGCGCAGGTTGGTTTTTATCGCCGAGCTATGGCAAAGAGACCAGCTTGTCACCCGTCAGACTGCACTCTTTGCCCCGATCAAGCATTTATCCCTGACCGATCCAACGATAACCGCGAACGTGCAAAGCCAGAACGGGGAAATATCCGTTGAGCTGACTTCGCATTCCCTGGCTCTGCTGGTGGAGGTCTCTTTGAAGGGCGCGGATGTTGTCTTCAGCGATAACTACTTCAATCTGCCTGCTGGACGGCCTGTGAAAATTTCTTGTCCTATGCCGGCCGGTTGGACAAAAAGCCGGGTGCGGAAAGAGCTGTGCATTTGCTCGGTCTACGATTGCTATTCTCACCCCGCACCTTGATAAGTTCTTTATATTGACCAGTTGTTTATGATCGGTTGCATCCGTGAAATCCGTGTACCTCAATCTCGGAGTAGAACTCCTTGATACTCGAAGCTATCTCAAAAATAAGGTAAAGGGTGTGTTTTGCGGCGGCGCAGCCGCCGCAAAACACACCAACTCACCATTTTTGAGTTGAGTTCAATATATAACCCTGGAGAGGATTAAGCCATGACTGAAATTATAAAACTGGTCAAGCAAATGACGCTGGAAGAAAAAGCCGCACTGTGCACGGGCGCCAGCTCCTGGATGACGACTCCGGTCGAGCACCTGGGCATACCGGAACTGACCGTTTCAGACGGGCCACATGGAGTACGGCGCGTTGAAGAAGTGGACAATTTGCTTGCCAACAGCCTGCCCGCGACTTGCTTTCCCACCGCTTCCTGCATGGCCTCTACCTGGGATGTGGATCTGATCCATGCCGTGGGGCAGGCAATCGCAGAAGAATGCATTGCCTTGAAGGTCGACGTGGTCCTCGGCCCGGGCGCTAACATGAAACGCACACCCCTGTGTGGGCGGAATTTTGAGTATTACTCGGAGGATCCTTACCTGGCGGGGGAAATGGCAGTAAGCTTCATTACCGGTGTGCAGAGCAAAGGCGTTGGCACTTCCCTTAAACACTTTGCAGCCAACAACCAGGAGTACCAGCGCCTGAGCATTAACGCCGAAATAGACGAGCGTACTTTGCGTGAGATTTACCTGCCTGCTTTCGAAACTGCGGTAAAGAGAGCCAGGCCCTGGACGGTGATGTGCGCCTACAATAAGCTCAACGGCACCTTCTGCTCTGAGCATCACAGGCTGCTGGTTGAAATTCTCAAGGGGGAGTGGGGGTTTGAGGGCTTTGTCGTCTCTGACTGGGGCGCAGTCCACGATCGGGTGGCCTCGCTTAAAGGCGGCGTGGACCTGGAAATGCCCGGTCCGAGAGACCGGCGTGTAAAGGCGGTCGTGGAGGCCGTACGTTCCGGCGAGCTGAGCGAATCGGTATTGGACGAATCGGCGCGGCGTATCCTGGGCATCGTATTCAAAGCTGCTAAGACGCCCAAAGGTGGGAGGTTTGACATCGCAGCTCACCATGCCCTGGCGCGCCGGGTTGCTGCGGAAGGCATGGTGCTGCTTAAGAACAACGGTATCTTGCCCTTGAAGGATCAAAAGCATATTGCTGTCATTGGGCGGACAGCCAAAGAGGCGCACTTCCAGGGTGGAGGCAGCTCGCATATTAACCCGACCCAGGTGGATGACCCATTTGTTGAGTTACAAAACCTGGCTGGGGACGCCAGGTTGAGTTATGCTGAAGGTTATCCAAAGGATGAGAGCTTCGACCAGTCTTTAATTGATGAAGCGGTGCAGAATGCTCAATCCGCTCAGGTCGCCCTGCTGTATATTGCTTTGCCTGAATCGAAGGAATCGGAAGGATACGACCGGCCCGACCTCGACCTGACCCCGCATCAAATTGTGCTGATCAAAGCGGTCGCGGCTGTCCAACCAGATACGGTTGTCATCTTGAACAGCGGCGCTCCGGTGGTGATGGGTGAATGGATAGACAGCGCGGCTGCAGTGCTGGAAGCGTGGATGATGGGGCAGGCGGGTGCTGGGGCAATCGCCGATGTCCTGTATGGCAAGGTCAATCCATCCGGCAAGCTGGCGGAGACTTTCCCTCATCGATTAATCGATACCCCTGCTTATATCAACTATCCCGGAGGGAACGGTGAGGTGCGCTACGGCGAGGGCATCTTCATCGGATACCGCTATTATGATTCCAAAGAGATCCCGGTGCTGTTCCCCTTCGGTTTCGGGATGAGCTATACCACATTTGATTACCAGAACCCCAGGGTTTCCTCGCCCAGCTTCCGGGATGTGGATGGATTGACTGTCTCTGTGGACGTGACAAACACTGGCAAGATAGCGGGCAAGGAAGCCGTCCAGGTGTATGTGCACGACCATAAATCGAAGTTAACCCGCCCGCCTAAGGAGCTGAAGGGCTTTGCCAAGGTTGAGCTCCAGCCAGGCGAGACCAGGACCGTGACCGTAGCGCTGGATTCCCGCGCGTTCGCGTACTACCACCCGGGTTATAGGCAGTGGATCACCGAGGATGGCGAGTTCGATGTCCTGATTGGGGCGTCATCTGCCGATATTCGCTGTGTCCAGACCGTGACCCTACAATCAACCCAACAGCTGCCATCTTTGCTGCGGCGAGAATCAACCCTGCGCGATTGGATGGAGGATCCTCGAGGCATGAGTGTCTTACTCTCATTGTTCGAGAGCATCTCCGCCCAGATGAAGGAGATGTTCGGTGGCGAGGCCAGCGCGTTTATAGGAATGGATCCGAACGGCTTTTTGATGGATATGGACCTGGCAGGCTTGCTCAATTTTCTGGGTACTTCCCTGGCAAAACCGCCTGAAGACATCGTGGATGAATTGCTTGCCAGGGTACATGAAAACGATTGATGACCATAGAACCGAGTAAAAAACTTGGAGGTGGCACAATGCAGTTTGGCTACTTCGACGATGAGCGCTGTGAGTATGTAATCACCCGGCCGGACACACCCCTGCCGTGGATCAACTACCTGGGCTGCGAAGCTTACTTTGGACTCATCTCTAACACTGCCGGAGGCTACTCATTCTATCGAGATGCTAGGCTCCGCAGGCTGACCCGCTACCGGTACAACAATGCGCCTTTGGATTGGGGCGGTCGCTGTCTTTATGTGCGCGATGATGATCGCCCTGCCAATTCAGACCTGCCGTTGTTTTGGTCGCCAACCTGGCAGCCTGTGCGCACCGGCCTGGATAGATATGAATGCCACCACGGGCTGGGGTACACGACCATTCGATCTGAATCCTCAGGTATAGAAGCTCAGATCCGCTATTTTGTACCCCTGGGTGAGAACCTGGAGATCTGGGAGCTCAGCCTCACCAACCACCGCTCCCAGGTGGCGGATTTATCCATCTTTACAGCGGTCGAGTTCTGCTTGTGGGATGCCCTGGATGACGCCACCAACTTTCAGCGCAATTACTCGATTGGTGAAGTCGAAGTCGCTGACGATGTGATCTACCACATATCGGAATACCGCGAGCGCCGCGATCACTTCGCTTATCTGGCGTGTTCGGAGGTACTGGCTGGCTTCGATACCCAACGTGAAGCTTTCCTGGGTCCTTATCGGGGTTGGGATACTCCCGCGGCTGTGGAAGCGGGGCAGCTCTCGAATTCGATTGCGCATGGCTGGCAGCCTGTCGGGGCGCAGCATGTCAGGTTGTCCCTGGCGGCAGGGGAGACGCGAAATGTCATCTACCTCCTGGGGTATCACGAAAATCCTACGGATGCAAAATTCGACCCGCCGGAATCGCAGACGATCAATAAGCGCAGTGTAATACCGGTCATCGCCCACTATCTGCGCCTCGAGGCAGTCGAAAACGCTTTCCAGGCGCTTCAGGTTTATTGGAGAGGATTGCTGGAGGGGTTGCAGGTGACCACACCGGATGAGCATGTCAACCGCATGGTGAACATCTGGAATGCTTATCAGGTAATGGTGACGTTCAATTTTTCGCGTTCGGCTTCGTACTTTGAATCCGGAATTGGGCGCGGCATGGGCTTTCGCGATTCCAACCAGGACCTGCTGGGCTTCATGCATCTCGACCCCGAGCGCGCCCGCCAGCGCATCCTGGACCTGGCGGCGACCCAGCTGCCCAGTGGAGGCGCATACCACCAATACCAACCGCTGACTAAACGCGGCAACAACGACGTGGGCGGTGGTTTCAACGATGACCCACTCTGGCTGATCCTTGCGGTGGCAGCCTATGTCAAAGAGACGGGCGATTGGGGCATCCTCGACGAGCCCGCGCTCTATGATAACCAGCCCGGCACTGAAAAACCGCTTTGCGACCATCTGCAGCGCTCCATCCAATACACGCTGGATCGCATCGGTCCGCACGGACTGCCGTTGATCGGTCGGGCTGACTGGAACGACTGCCTGAACCTGAACTGTTTCTCCGATTCGCCCGGGCAGTCCTTCCAGACGACCACCAACAAAGACGGCGTGACTGCCGAGAGTGTGTTCATCGCCGGGCTGTTCGTCCTGGCAGCCAATGAGATGGTCGAGATCGCCAGGCGGCAGGGACACGGAGAGTATGCGGATGACCTGATCGAGTCGGCGCAAGAGATGGAAAGCATCGTTTGGGCCGCTGGCTGGGACGGCGAGTGGTTCCGGCGCGCCTACGATGATTTTGGGAAGCCGGTGGGCTCGGAAGAGTGCGTCGAGGGCCAGATCTACATCGAACCGCAGGGTATATGCGTGATGGCTGGCCTGGGGATAGAGGATGGCCGCGCGGAACAGGCGCTCGATTCGGTGGCTGCAAGGCTGGCAACCCCGCACGGCATCGTGCTGCACCAACCTGCGTACACCCGCTACTACCTGCACCTGGGCGAGATCTCTTCCTACCCACCCGGATACAAAGAGAACGCCGGGATATTCTGCCATACCAATCCGTGGATCATGATTGCAGAAACCAGGATCGGCAGGGGCGAGCGTGCCCTAGATTACTACCTGCGCATCAACCCGTCTGCACGCGAAGGAATCAGCGAGATACACCGCTGCGAACCGTACATCTACGCCCAGATGATCGCCGGGCGCGATGCGCCTACCCACGGTGAAGCCAAGAACTCCTGGCTGACCGGTACAGCAGCCTGGAACTATGTCGCCATCACCCAGTGGATCCTGGGCATTCGCCCGGACTATGATGGGCTGCACATCGCGCCGGTGATACCCCAGGCATGGAGCGGCTTCGAGGCTGAACGCTTATTCCGCGGCGTGAAGTACACCATCCATGTCGAGCGCAGGGGGCCGGGAAACGATATCCATCTGAGCGTGGATGGACGGGCGATAGAGGCGACGGTCGTACCGTTCCCGCCAGCAGGTACGAAGGAAGTCCGGGTTGACGCTTACATCGGGTAGAAATGAAAAACGGATACTTTGACGGGCCTGACCGCGAGTACGTCATCACCGACCCGCGCACACCGGTGAAATGGATCAACTACATTGGCACCCTCGAGTTCGGCGGATTCGTTGACCACACCGGCGGGGCGCTGGTCTGCAAAGATGACCCTGCCCTTAACCGCATTACCCGCTACATCCAGCAGCTGCCGGCCTCCGACTTAAAGGGCGAGACGCTGTACCTGCGCCTGCACTTGAACGGTGGCTACCGCATATTTTCTCCCTTCTTCGTCCCGACGCTCGATCCGCTCGACCGCTTCGAGTGCCGTGTTGGACTGGGGTACACGCGCATCCTCTCAGAATACTTGAGCCTGCGCACAGAGGTGACGATTTTCGTGCCGCAGGGCTCCAGCTGCGAAGTGCGGGATATCCAGATCACCAATCTGAGCCGCGCCCCGGTCGAAGTGGACGCCATCCCGCTGGTGGAGTTCAGCCATCCCGATGCGCTGCTGCAGTTCACCAATGCCGATTGGGTGCCGCAGACGATGCAGTGCAGGGCAGCGGCAGACGGAGAATTCACTATCCTGCTGGAATACCCGTTCATGTTCCGGGATACGAAGGTCAATTACTTCACTTCGAACCTGCCAGCATCGTCATTCGAAACCGATCGCAAGAGATTTCTCGGCGGCAATGAATACGGCACGTTCAAATTGCCTCTGAGCCTGCTCGCACCCGAGTTGAGCAGCCGCCCGGCTATGCGCGGAGATAATATTGCTGCTTTGCTCACTCCTCTGGGGACGCTCCAGCCCGGCGAGACCCGCCGGCTGATCACACAGCTCGGTCAGGCGCGCAACCTGGATGCAGCCCGGGTGGATATCCAGCGCTTCCGCGATCCTGAGCTGGTAAAGACAGAGCTCGAAAAGATCAAAACGTTCTGGGACGAGTATCTGTCTGCCCTGCAGGTCGAAACGCCCGACCAGAGCATGAACATGATGCTCAATGTCCACAATCCGCGCCAATGCTATATCACGAAGACCTGGTCGCGCTATCTCTCAAGCTACCAGATCGGTATGGGTGCACGCAAGATGGGCTTTCGGGACTCATCCCAGGATGTAATGGCTGTGCTTGCCTCTGTCCCCCAGGAGGGCAGAGATTTTATCTGTGTGTTGCTTTCTTTCCAAAAGAGGGATGGCTCTGCCATGCACCAGTTCAACCCTCTTACCCTGCAAGCCGATGAGGGGGACTCGCTGGAAATGGAGGACCGCCCGCACTACTACAGCGATGACCACCTGTGGGGTGTCCTGGCGACCATTGCTTACCTGAAAGAGACGGGGGATTTCGACCTGCTGGAAGAATCGGTGCCCTTTTATGACAAAGATAAAAATGGCGCGGCTATAGAGCGGGGTACAGTGCGTGAGCACCTGGAGCGCGCCCTGGCTTTTACACGCCAGGATGTAGGCCAACATGGGCTGCCGCGGCTGGGCTTTGCCGATTGGAACGACACTGTTAACCTTTCGGCAGGCGCAGAGTCCTTGTTAACCGCCAACTTGTACGGCAAGACCTTGCAGGAGATGATCGACCTGATGGAATATCTGGGCGATGTGCCGGCTGTTAACAAATATCAAGCGGATTATGATGAAATGAAAGCCCGCGTCGAGGCGGTCGCCTGGGATGGTGAGTGGTATGTGCGCTACTTCGACGCAGAGGGGGAGCCGCTCGGCTCAGCCAGGAACACCTACGGGCAGATCTACCTCAACGGGCAGTCCTGGCCGGTGATCTCCGGTTTTGCCTCGCCTGACCGGGCACGCAAAGCCATGGATTCCGTCTATACCCGGCTC
Organism: uncultured Anaerolineaceae bacterium; assembly: GCA_964525785.1. Classification (GTDB taxonomy): domain Bacteria; phylum Chloroflexota; class Anaerolineae; order Anaerolineales; family UBA4823; genus JAQBDA01. Next base: position 47,133 of record CAZGIX010000002.1, on the reverse strand, counting down.
AATACGAAATACGGCATCAAGCTGTCTGCGCCCGGCTTCAACGGCTATGATCCGAAGTACGGTGGCATCACCACCTATCCACCGGGGGCGAAGGAAAACGGGGGCATCTTCTTGCATCCCAACCCGTGGGCGATGATTGCCGAAGCTCTGCTCGGGAACGGCGAGCGCGCTTACCAGTATTATGCCCAGATCAATCCGGTGGGTAAGAACGACCAGATTGAAGTATATGAGTGCGAGCCGTACGCCTATGCCCAGAACATCTTGGGCGATGAGCATCCCCAGTTCGGGTTGGGACGCAATTCCTGGGTGACTGGGACAGCTTCGTGGTGCTACCAGGCAGCTACCCAATGGATCCTGGGCATCCGTCCCGAATATGCCGGGCTGCGCGTCGACCCGTGCATTCCATCAGCATGGAGCGGCTTCTCGGTGTGGCGCAGGTTCCGGGGTAAGCTCTATCACATCACCGTCCACAATCCGCAGCACCTATGCCAGGGAGTGGTCCGGATGAGCGTAGATGGGATGGAGATCGATGGGAATCTTATCCCGGCGGATGTTAGCGGTGAAGAGCACCATATCGTAATAACGCTGCAAGGATAATGATCAAGCCGGGACGCGCAGGCGGTAGCCGACTCCCGGCTCGGTGACAATATAGTGCGGGCGAGTCGGATTAGGCTCAATTTTACGGCGCAGGTTGCTGATATTGACCCGCAGCAGGTGCGGCTCGGACTCGAAGCCGGGTCCCCACACTTTGCGCAGCAATTGGCGGTGTGTGATCACCTTGCCGGCATTCTGCATCAATACACGCAGCAGGTCGTATTCGGTGGGTGTGAGGGAGATTTCTTTGTCTCTAACAGTCACCACCCGCCGGGCGAGATCGATCTGGAGATCATCTACCTGCAAGACCGGTTCTTCTGTGGGCTGCATCGAGCGCCGGATCGCCACCCGGATGCGCGCCATCAGTTCTCCCGTGCTGAACGGCTTGGTCAGATAATCATCCGCGCCCGCATCCAAGGCGGATATCTTATCGCTCTCCTGCTCCCGTACGGATAAGATAATGATTGGAGTTTGCGACCATTCCCTCACACGACGGGTTACTTCAACGCCATCCAGATCGGGTAGACCCAAATCCAGGATGATGATATCGGGCCGGTGTGCGATGATTGAATTCATAGCTTCCCAGCCATTCGCAGCTTCTGATACCAAATATCCCTGCGCATTCAGTGCGGCGCGTAAAAACCGGCGGATGGCATTCTCGTCGTCCACCACCAATACCCGCTGTCCGATCTCGCTCATGGGATGGACTCCTCACGCCGGAAGTCGCATAGATATGATCGTGCCACCGCCTGTCTGGTGGCGGGCTGCGATCTGCCCATGATGCGCTTCCATAATGCCTTTACAAATCGCCAAACCGAGACCTGTTCCTGTGACCTGATCGGGTCGTTGAACGCGGTAGAATTTATCAAAAACGCGCTCCATATCTTCGTCTGGGATACCGATCCCATGATCGGTAACTGTGATGCAGGCCCAAATTTCTTCCAGTCGGGCTTCGATCTCGATCTGTGAACCAGGCGGCGAGTATTTGATGGCATTATCAATCACATTGACCAGGACCTGGACCATCAGGGGGAAATCCATCGGCACCAGAGGGAAGCCTTCCGGCACGGTGATATCGACTGGACGGTCACCCAGGCGATCGGTGAGCTGTTCCAACGCGGCTCCGATTGCATCTTGAACATCTCCGGGTGTGGGTACCACTTTAATGGCGCCACCCTCTAATCGAGTCATCGATAGCAGATTGCCAACCAGGCGGTTCAGGCGATCTGCTTCCTGACGTGCGGTCTCGATCAGGCTGGTGCGAATCTCTTCATCCAATGCGATGCCGCTATCCTGCAGGCTGGTCAGCGCCCCAGTGATCGAGACCAGAGGAGTGCGCAGGTCGTGAGAGATCGAGTTGAGCAGAGCCGATTGGAGCCTCTCTGTTGCATGCAGCAGCTCTGCCTGTTGGGCTTGCTCGGCAAGCTGAACGCGCTCGATCGCCTGAGCGGTTTGGCTGGCAAAAGCTTCTAGCAGGCGTTGCTGGTCCGGCGTCAGGTGTACGCTCTCTGCCTTTGGCTTTGCGCCGAGCACACCGAGGGTTCGTTCGGAAGCCCTCAAAGGGACATACCTTGCTCGGGCCCCCGGGAGTGTATTGGTCCCACGACCTGCCGGTTCCCCGCGCTGGTAAGCCCATACAGAGGCGGCTATCTCGGTTGCGTCCAGCTGATAATCCAGCGCGCGGTGGTATGACTGCAGGTTACCCGTTTTATCTGGAAAAAAAATAAGTGCGTCTCTGCCAAAAGCCTCATCCATATGGACGACGATGGTCTTTATAACCATATCCAGGCCGTTGGCTGAAGCCAGATCACGAGATAAGGAATACAGAGCTGCGGTGTCCGCTTCACGCTTTTGAGCAGCCTCGGCCTGTTCGCGCGCGCGCACCGTTAAATAACTGATCACAATCCCGACCATTAATAATCCAGCAAACGTGAGCAGGTATTCGGTATCGGACACCGAGAGAGTGAGTCGGGGAGGCACGAAGAAAAAATCAAATGCCAGCACGCTGGCAGCCGAGGCTAGAATGGCTGGGCCGCGACCCAGATATACCGCCGTAACCACCACAACCAATAAATAGATCATCACCAGGTTGGTTGGTGATATCCCAGATCCAATTAAATGACTGAGACCGGTCGCCACCGCTACTAACAGCAGGCTATACAGATAACGCCGCCAGGGACGGTGAGGCCGCCAGGCAGTTTCTTCAGGCGCGGTTTTCTGATCGGGCGGTGCGCTTGAGATCACATAGACGTCAATATTTCCACTGTGGCGGATAAGGTGATCGACGATCGAGCCGCGCAGTAGATCTTGCCAGAAGGGACGGAGCGGTTTTCCGGCGATGACTTTGGTGATGTTGTGCTGCCGGGCAAATTCCAATACTGTCCCAGCAACGGTAGGGGAGGTGCTGCTCAGGGGCAAGATCAGGGTTCGAGCGCCTAGCTCCTCTGCCAGGCGCATCGTGTTGCTCACCCGCTGGCGTTCTTCGGCGGAGGTGCCAGGGCGACCGGAAGGCTCCACATACACCGCCAGCCATTCGGCGTTCACTTCATCCGCCAGCCGGCGCGTTGAACGCACCAGACGATCACCAAGCGAGCTGGGGCTGATGCACACCAGTAACCGCTCCGTAGCCGCCCAGGGTCCAGGGATGGCGCGGGTCTGCATATAGGCAGTCATCTGGTCGTCTATGCGCTCAGCGGCGCGGCGCATAGAAAGCTCGCGCAGGGCTGTGAGATTCCCTTTTCGAAAGAATTTTTGTATGGCGCGGGCTGCCTGGTCTGGTATGTAAACCTTTCCGTCTTGCAGCCGGTTCAGCAGTTCTTCGGGGGGCAAATCGACCAGCTCGATATCGTCCGCATTATCGATAACTTTATCAGGGACAGTCTCGCGAATCGGCACCCCAGTGATCTGCGACACAACGTCGTTCAGGCTCTCCAGATGTTGGATATTCAGGGTAGTGTAGACGTCGATGCCAGCCACCAGTAAATCATCTACATCCTGATAGCGCTTGGGATGGCGCGCTCCAGGGGTATTGGTATGCGCCAGCTCATCCACCAGTACCAGACCTGGTTGGCGTTGCAGGACAGCATCGACATCCAATTCACTGAGCTGGATATTGCGATACACCAGGACTTGCCGTGGTATCACCTCCAGACCCTTCAGGAAGGCCTCGGTTTCAACCCGCCCGTGGGTTTCAACATAACCCACAACCACATCCACACCCTCACGCCGGCGTTGGTGAGCGGCCTCCAGCATGGCATAGGTTTTTCCGACGCCGGCTGCATAACCGAGGAAAATTTTTAGCCGCCCGCGCTGATCATCTGGCTCATCCGCGCGGACGCGGGCAAGCAACTGATCTGGATCAGGGCGGCCAATCTTGTCTACCATCATCTTATTTTATACCATCCAACGCCAGATTCAACAGGAGCACATTCACGCGCGGCTCTCCCAGTATGCCCAGCTGACGACCTTTGGTGTGATCATCTACCAATGCGTTAAGCCGCTCTTCAGAGATGCCGCGCTCTCGCACGATGCGCGGAATCTGGTACAGTGCGGCTGCCAAACTGATATGGGGGTCTAGCCCGCTGCCGGAAGCCGTCACCAGGTCGACCGGGATAGTTTGCGTATTGCCTGGATCGGCCAGCTGAAGCGCCTGGATACGCTCCAGGATGGTCTCTCCCAACACCGGATTGGTTGGCCCCAGGTTCGATCCACTGGAAGCAGCGGCACTATAAGGAAAAGGGCTGGTGGCTGAAGGACGTCCCCAGAAATAGCGAGGATCGTTGAAAGACTGACCGATCAGTTCAGAGCCAACTAACTGCCCATCCACCTCGATCAGGCTGCCATTAGCCTGTTTCGGGAAAATGGCTTGGACGATAGCGGTTACCGCCAACGGATAGATCAAGCCTGTGGCTATGGTGAACAAAACCAGCATAACGAATGCAGGTCGCAGCAATGTAAACATGGAAATGCCTTTAGGGTATCAGATTAACCACTTGCCGTTTTTATCCAGCCAGAGCCAAGCCAATCCAAAGATAACCAGGATGATCATGAGCTCTAACACGGTGTGTTCTCTCGGTGTGAGCGTAGCCTTGACCTCCCACATACCGAGAAGGATCAATAATGGGACGGTCAGGTATAGAATCCACCAATTTGGTCGTGAGTGCTTCTTATCCATCAATATCGCTCCTTACGAATTAGGAAGACCGATCATGAAGCTTATGCCGATCCACAGGAACACAACGCCGATCAGCGCCTGTTGGATCACTGGACGCAAAGGCAGTAAACTTGCGGCAGCGACGGCGACCAGAGGTAAACCCATCAGAAAGTATGGGAAGCGTATCCGAAGGTTCAGCTTTTGGTATTTCATCACTCACACTCCATGAACCACCTGCCCCTGAAAAAGGAAATGACCAGGCTCCTCGATGCTGAATTATTCCTGAGTTGCTCACAATCAGACCACCCCTAACGCGACCAGTACCAGATCAATTAGCTTTATACCGATGAAGGGGGCGACTAATCCGCCCAGACCATAAATCAACAAGTTGTCACGCAGCAGCCGGGCAGCTGGGACTGGACGGTATGGCACGCCGTGTAACGCCAGCGGGATCAGGGCAATTATGATCAGTGCATTGAAGATTACCGCGGATAGAATTGCGCTTTCTGGTGTTGCCAGGCGCATGAAGTTCAGAGCGTTCAATTCAGGGTAGATAGCTACAAAGGCAGCCGGGATGATGGCAAAGTATTTCGAGACATCATTGGCAATGCTGAAGGTCGTTAACGCTCCGCGCGTCATCAGCAGCTGTTTGCCGATCTCAACAATATCGAGGAGCTTGGTGGGGCTGCTGTCCAGATCGATCATATTGGCGGCTTCACGAGCTGGCTGAGTGCCAGTGTTCATCGCCACGGCTACATCTGCCTGAGCCAGGGCTGGGGCGTCGTTCGTGCCATCACCGGTCATCGCTACTAACCGCCCGCCGGCCTGGTATTCACGGATTAATTTTAATTTGGCTTCAGGAGTGGCTTGGGCTAAGTAATCGTCCACGCCGGCTTCCGCCGCGATAGCTGCAGCGGTCAACGGATTATCTCCAGTGATCATGACAGTTTTGATGCCGATTTTCCGGAGCTGGGTAAAGCGCTCTTTGATGCCTCCCTTGATGATATCTTTGAGATGGATCACCCCAATTACGCGCTCAGAGCGGGCGAGGACAAGCGGCGTGCCGCCGGTCCGGGCGATCGATTCGACTGTGGATTTGAGCTCTTCTGACAGGTGATTGCCCTGTGTCCCGATCATTTTTATAATGGCATCCGCAGCACCTTTCCGAATACTGACTGTTCCCTGAGGCGTTTCGAGGTCAACACCGCTCATGCGCGTTTGAGCGGAGAAGGGAATGAAGTGCATCTGGTGGGGTTCGATATCGCCCATGCTGACATAGCGCCCGCGCAGGTTGAATTTCTCTTTTGCCAGAACGACGATAGATCGCCCCTCGGGGGTCTCATCCGCCAGCGAAGCGAGCTGGGCTACTTCGGCTAATTCCCGAGGAGAGACTCCATCCAAAGAGATGAACTCTACTGCCTGCCGGTTGCCCAGTGTGATCGTGCCGGTCTTGTCAAGCAGCAGCACATCCACGTCGCCGGCGGCTTCCACTGCCCGACCCGACATAGCAATCACGTTACGCTGGATCAGCCGGTCCATACCGGCGATACCGATGGCAGAGAGCAAGCCTCCAATCGTGGTGGGGATCAGGCAGACCAGCAAGGCTACCAAAACAGTCAGGGTTATTGGAGCTCCACGCCCGGCAGCCTGAACACTGTACTGTGAAAATGGGAGCAGGGTAGCTGTGACCACCAGGAAGATGATCGTAAAGCCAGCCAACAAGGTGTTTAAGGCGATCTCGTTGGGGGTTTTTTGGCGCCTGGCGCCCTCCACCAGGCTGATCATACGATCCAGAAAGCCTTCCCCGGGATCAGCGCTGATACGCACCACCAGCCAGTCGGATAATACTCGTGTACCGCCGGTGACTGCGCTGCGATCGCCACCTGATTCGCGGATGACCGGCGCGCTCTCTCCGGTTACGGCGCTTTCATCGACCGAAGCGATGCCTTCAATTACTTCACCGTCAGCAGGGATCAGATCGTTCAATTCCACCAGGCAGAAATCGCCCTTTTTTAGATCCGTGGAGGCAACGATGTCGTAACCGGCACCGAATTTAGGCTGGCGCAGGCGCTTAGCGCTGGTTTGCTTGCGAGTGCGGCGCAGTGCCTCGGCCTGGGCTTTTCCACGCCCTTCGGCTAACGCCTCAGAGAAGTTTGCGAACAGGACCGTAAACCACAGCCAGATGGCTACCATACCAATAAACCAGGCAGGTGCCTCTGCATTTCCATGCAAAGCCTGCACCCAGAGCAGCGTGGTCAGAACGCTCCCAATCTCGACGACAAACATGACCGGGTTGCGCACCATCCGGCGTGGGTCGATCTTGAGAAAAGCCCCTAGCAGTGCGCGGCGATATAACTGCCGGTTGAAGGTTTTGGGTTTACGAAGATCCGTAGACATAGCATCACATCAAGGCTTCAACGATAGGTCCGAGCGCCAGGGTGGGGAAGAAGCTCAACGCTCCGACAATGATGACGACACCCACTAACCAGGCGATGAATAGCGGCGTATGGGTAGGGAGAGTGCCAGGGCTGGGCGGTACCCTCTTTTTTGCAGCCAGCGACCCGGCAATCGCCAGGGCTGGAACCAGCACTCCGTAGCGTGCAACCAGCATTGCGATACCGAGAGCAGTGTTGTAGAACGGGTTGTTCGCTCCCAGGCCGGCAAAGGCGCTGCCGTTATTATTACCTGCTGATGAGAAGGCGTACAAGATCTGGCTGAACCCATGCGGTCCCGGATTGCTAATCGACCCCTTCCCAGAAGGCATGCTTACCGCGAAAGCAGTGCCGATCAGCACCAGCAGCACCGGGATTAAGATCATCAGAGTCGCCATTTTCATTTCAAATATCTCGATCTTCTTACCCAGGTATTCAGGCGTGCGCCCAACCATCAAGCCGGACACAAACACAGCTACGATCACGAAGGCCAGCATACCGTAAAGGCCTGAGCCAACTCCGCCATAGATGACCTCGCCAAGCTGCATCAGCCACATCGGCACCAGCCCACCTAGAGGAGTGTAAGAGTCATGCATGGAATTGACCGACCCGTTCGAAGCCGCCGTTGTCGCGGTTGCCCAGAGAGCCGAATTGGCAATGCCGAAACGGACTTCCTTGCCCTCCATGTTGCCCCCCGCCTGGATGGCGCTGGGCGAGATGTCCACTCCAAACCGGGCTAAGCTCGAATTTCCAGCCTGTTCTGACCAGACAGCAATGCCTAGCATGACTACGAAGATGATGGTCATAGCAGTTAAAATAGCCCACCCCTGGCGTTTATCGCCAACCATATCTCCGTACGTGTAGCACAGCGCGGCTGGGATTAGCAGGATCGCCAGCATCTCCAGGAAATTAGAGAGTGGGGTTGGATTTTCAAACGGGTGGGCTGAGTTGACGTTGAAGAAGCCGCCGCCGTTGGTCCCCAACTGCTTAATCGCGATCTGTGAAGCCGCCGGACCCAATGCGAGGGTTTGTTGTTCAACCAACTGCCCATCGTTCCCGGTAACAGGTTGCAGCAGGGCTACATCCTGATAAGGGTGTAGAGTTTGGACCGCACCCTGCGAAACAAGCGCCAGCGCCAACAAGAACGAGAGCGGCAGCAGGATGTAAAGCGTACTGCGAGTTAAATCTACCCAGAAATTGCCGATCGTGCTGGCTGTCCGGCGGACAATCCCACGGATCAAGGCGACCAGCACAGCCATGCCGCTTGCCGCAGAGACGAAGTTCTGCACCGTCAGCCCTAACATCTGAGTCAAATAACTCAACGTCGTCTCCCCACCATAGCTTTGCCAGTTGGTATTGGTTGCAAAGCTGGCTGCAGTGTTGAATGCCAGGTCAGGGGCGACGGGACCAAGACCCTGTGGATTAAATGGTAGCAGGTGCTGGATCCTCTGCAGCCCAAACACGACCAATAAGCCGAGCAGGTTAAACAGGAGCAGTACCAGCCCGTAGGTCTTCCAATCCATCTCCTTTTCTGGCTGGACTCCTGCCAGGCGGTAAAGCAAACGCTCAAATGGCCGCATCAGGGAATCCAGGAGAACATCCTGGCCTTGATAAACCCGCGCCATATACGCCCCGAGTGGTTTGACCAGTATAAGCAAGACCACCAGGTATAGAACAATCTGTAGCATGCTGCTGAGGATCATCCGAACCATTCCGGTTTCAAGAGCGCTATGAACAGATAAATCAGCAAGCCTGCCGTAAGCAGGCCAGACAAGAGATCTAATATATTCATGTAGGGTATTAAAACCGGATGGGGGTCAAGAAGGGGTCAAAAATGACCAGCAATGTATCAAGAAAGCATAAAAATGGGGATCGCAATCAGCGGATCCTGACCATCCAGCTGCAGATAAAGCCGAGCAGGCACACTGGTATCATCAGATTGCCGGCCATCACCCAGCCCAGGCCCTCCACCAATCCACCGAAGAGCACCGGTCCCGCCAGGCTGCCCAAGTTCTGCCCGACCATCAGGACAGCCAGCCCTATTCCTGCCCATTCCGGGTGGCGCATGATCTCCGGGGCGGCGGCGAAGATGGCGGTTGGGATTGATCCGGAGACTATCCCCTGGATCAGCATGACTGCCGTTATTTGCCAACCGGTTGCCCGGAAGGGTAAGAGCATCAATGCAGCCAGAACGAGGAACGGCAATGAGAAGACCAGCCTGCGCGAGCCAATCCGGTCGGAAATCCAGCCTGCCAGGGGAGCGATGACGATGATTGCCATGGCGCCGATGCTGGAGATAAAGGCCGCCTGCCCCAAAGGATAGCCACGCTCTTCGCTGAGAAATGTGGGGTAATAAGTTCCTATAGCTGACATCGCCAGGAGCAGGCAAGCAAACCCCGCTGTCAGCAGCCAGATATCCCGGTTCGCCAGGGCCCCGCGTAAATCCAGCGATGACTGGCCTCCCGAGCTGCCGGAGGGTTGATCGGGAGGGTTATGGACCAACAGCCCATAAACACTCATCATCAGCAGGGCAATCCC
>CAZGIX010000002.1:0-37316 GCA_964525785.1 uncultured Anaerolineaceae bacterium | reverse complement strand
CATCCCAGGGCGATCAAGCCGATGGTTTTTGATCCAAAGCGCTGCAGCAGCAGCCCGGCTGGCAGAGACAACACCAGTCCGACGACAGCCACGATGGACATCAACGAACCTGCCTGTGTCAGGTCAAGTTGGAAGGTATCCATCAATACCGGCATAATGGGGGGCACCTTGAACTGGTTGAGCGGCACCACGATTCCCGCCAGGTACACTACGATAAGGATCACCCAGGCATAAGGCTTCACAGTCGAGGTCAATCCATTGAGTGGTCTATCTGTCATGGTGAGGTACGCTTCTTCTCAAACGCAGGCGAGTATTTGCAGTATTACGCGCAGCAAATACTCGCCGTTCATACTCCGATAAACGCGACTTCTCACCGCAACTGAGCAAATCCTGAGATTCAGAGGCCCGAGCCGGCAGAAAGAAAGCTGGCAGTGTCGGTGTCAGGTATTGAGGTCACGAAATCCATATAAGTTATTGTATGTCCGGGCTGTACTACTAAAAAGTCATGATCCCAGGGTCCTGTCAGCAGCTTTACAACCAGTTCGTTCGATCCGCGGATCTCTTCATAGCGCAGGTTGAACTGATGGGCGGTCTTGCGCGCGTAGTCGATGTATGGTTGGTTATCGGCGTGACCGGTGTCGATGTAGACCAGGCGCGTGTAATGCTTGAGCATGGCGTCCATTATGTAGTCGGCGCGTTCCTGCCCGTATTTGACAATCATGCGCTCATATTCACCGAATGGGGTATCGGCAACCTCGATCCAGCCTTTGGTGAGGTAATAAGTCCCCGGCTCTTTTTTCGACTGTTCGCGGTATGCCTGGCGCGATCCCAGGAAGATTGCGATGCAATCATCGACCTTGGGGATCACCAACGAGCAACTATTAGCCGATAAACCGACTACGGCCAGGGAACACAGGCCATAGCCGAGCAGGAGGGTGTCGTAGTCAGGGCTGCAAGCGTCTATTACACTTTGCAGCTTATCTTTTAGCTTTCCAGCTGACAGGTGGAGGCCAAAATCCAATACCTGATAAGCCATCCCATCAGGCAAGAAAGGCAGCATTTCTTCAATTACGGTCGCACAGGCGATGATTTTGGTTCGCTTCGGATCCATCAGTAAAATCGGGAGGTAAGTTATGCAGTTTTAAGTGAGCGGCAGATTGAAGTTTAGACGTGTCAGGGGAAGTTGTCAAGGGCGCACGACCAGGTTTGCATCCCCGAAGCGCAGGGCAGCCAATGTGATGGCTGACCAGGGGCGACCGGTTTTCGCTTCCAGTCGCGGCATGGCATAGCTGAAATAACTGATACAATTATTTCCTTGTGGGACACGATCAGACGATCTCGTGTGATGTATTGATCATCGGTGCTGGCCCAGCGGGAGTGTCCACCGCGCTGCACTTGCTTCAAATTGATCCAGGTTGGGCGGAGCGCATGTTGGTCGTGGAGAAGGAAGCTCACCCACGCCACAAGCTGTGCGGTGGGGGAGTAACCCGCCTGGGTCTGAATTTCTTGTCTGGGCTAGGCCTTTCTCTGCCCCTGCCCATCCCCCAGGCGCGTGTGGATGATGTGCACCTGATATATTATGACCGCGTGGTGCGCGTGCACGGATGCCCGGAGATCGTCATTTTTCACCGCCAGGAGTTGGATGCATATCTCGCGGGAGAGGCCAAGCGTCGAGGGGTGCAATTGGTCGAGAACGAGGCTGTGCGGTCGATTGAGTTCGACTCGCGCCGTGTGACGGTATTTAGTGATAGCCGGTGCTATCATTGTCAGGCAGTGGTGGGGGCAGATGGCTCTAAGGGCCTGACGCGCCAGCTCTTTCGCCGCCAAGACCGCCGCCCGCGCACGGCGCGGCTGCTCGAGACGGTGGTGCCAGGTGCTGAACGCGATCTGAAATTTACCGGTCGGCGTGCGTTGTTCTATTTCAGTCCCGTTCGCCAGGGTTTGCAGGGATATTTTTGGGACTTCCCTTCCCGGCAGGGCGGCGAAGCGGTCTATAATCGTGGCGTGTACGATGCCCGGATTGCCTTGAAAAGACCCAAGGCAGACCTGCCGGGAATCTTGGATGCTGAGCTCCAGCATCTGGAGAGCAGCACGCAGGAACACCAGATCGAGGGGCACCCAATCCATTGGTTCAGCCCGCGCAACCGCTTCTCTCTGCCGCGGCTGCTGCTGGTAGGGGATGCCGCGGGTGCTGATCCCTTGTTCGGAGAGGGGATCGCACCTGCTCTTGGCTACGGGCGAGTTGCTGCAGAAGCAATTCAGGCTGCATACGATCGGAGGGATTATTCATTTCAGGATTACCGGCAGCGGCTGCGCCACTCGACGGTGGGGCGTTATCTCATGCTCCGCTGGGCGATCGCCTGGTGGGGCTACCGTTTGAGCGGATATCCCTGGTTCATGCACTCAACCTGGACGATTGGGGATCTGTTGACTCGCATTTTGCCCGCCTCACCGGCGTTATACTAGATTTTACGGGCCTATTCCTGGATCGCATCATGGCTGAAAGTTGGACTTTGAATGAACGATAACACACCCCAAAAATGTCAAATCTTGCTGACCAATGACGATGGCATCCTATCACCGGGTCTATGGGCTGCAGCTTCGGCGCTGTCTGAAATTGGATTCGTGCACGTAGTAGCGCCGCGAGAGCAGTATTCTGGCGGCGGTCGCAGCCTGCCATCCACTTCGGATGGCATTATCCAGAGCAAACAGGTTGTGGTGAACGGCAAGGAGTGGACAGTCTACTCGGTGGGAGGATCACCTGCCCAATCGGTGCTGCACAGCGTCCTGGAAATCCTGCCTGAGCCACCGGACCTGGTGGTTTCTGGCATCAACTACGGTGAGAATGTCGGCAGTGGGGTGACAATTTCCGGAACGGTCGGAGCGGCGATGGAGGGAGCCTCCCTGGGTATACCTGCATTGGCGGCTTCGCTGGAGACCTCGGAGGAACATCACCTCTCCTATTCTGCGGATGTAGATTTCTCAACCGCGGCATACTTCACTGCTTATTTTGCCCGTCTGCTGCTCGAACGCAAGATGCCGCAGGATGTTCATTTGTTGAAAGTGGATGTTCCCGGGGACGCTACCCCAGAGACAGCCTGGCAGATCACTCGCCTCTCGATGAACCGTTACTTCGAGCCGCTCAGACCAACACGAACTGACTGGAGCCAACGGGGTGCGGTCGGTTATCGCCGGGTTGGGAACATCGATCTGGACCCACATGATACGGATGCATATGCAGTCAGGATCAAGCGCGTTGTTGCTGTGACACCCCTCAGCCTGGACCTGACCTCCCGGGTAAATTTTCAGGAGCTGGATAAGCTGCTGCGGAGGGATTAAGACAAAACCGGTTGGAGGGATTAATCTGCATGGTTAAGCACAACTAGCATTTGAGAGTGGATCGATGGGTTAGCTGCCAGGATCGAAGAACTGGGGGAAAGAAAATCAGGCTCGCCGTGGATGTCGGTTACGTGACCACCGGCTTCAGCCACGATCAGTGCGCCGGCAGCGACATCCCAGGAGTTCAGGCGCAGCTCCCAGAAGCCATCAAAGCGACCTGCTGCAACATAGCACAGATCTAAAGCGGCCGAACCGAATCTGCGAACGCCCTGGCAGCGCAGTGCAAAATTGGTGAAATGGTCAAGGTTGGTCTCCGGATGGGTGCGAATATCATAAGCAAAACCGGTTGCCAGCAGGCTTTGGTCGAGCTGCTGTGCCGTGGATACCCGAATCGGCTTTCCGTTCAGCCAGGCACCTTCCCCTTTCTGAGCGCTGAATAGCTCATCCCGCAATGGATCATATACAACTCCGAGCCGCATCACTCCCTCTTGCTGGAATGCGATTGAAACGGTAAATGCTGGCACCCGATGGGAGTAGTTTACGGTTCCATCCAGGGGATCCACGAACCACAGGCAGCAATTTCCACCGGCTTTTTCACCGCTCTCTTCGGAGATGATGCGATGATCGGGGAAACGCGCCTGGATTTCGCCCAAAATGAAGCTCTCTGAGCGGTGATCGATCTCAGTCACCAGATCGATAACGCCCTTATGGTTTATGTCGAAATCAGTCCCAAAATTAAGGCGTAAGATCTCACCTGCCTGTCGGACTATGTGTTCCAGATCGGATAAGACAGGTATTGGCATCACAGGTACTGCTCCAGCAGTCGATAGAGCTGTTCGAGCTCGGCGGCAATTTCATCTCTCTGGCTGTGAGCCTCAGCCAGCAGAGTCTGAAATGCCGGCTTCTGGTTGTCCGGTAGCCCCGAGAGCAATCTCTCCGTGCGGCTGATCTGCGAGTTTTTATATTGGAGTTTGCCCTCCAGACGGTCCCGATAGCCGATGTAAAATTCCTGCTCACCGAGTGGCGGCGGCAGCCTGGCAGGACCCAGGGTTAGCACTTCAGCGATGGTGAGTAAGAAATCTTGTGCATCGACGGGCTTTTCCAGGAAGCGCACTGCGCCCAGCTGCATGGCGAAATCCTTGTCTTCCTGAGTTACATAAGTGGCAGAAAGGAAGATAAGGGGAATCTGGCTGGTTTTCGGGTCGGTACGCAACTGCTGCGCCAATTGAAACCCATCCATCTTCGGCATCAAGATATCCGTGATGATCAATGCCGGGCGTTCCTGCTGGATTAGCTTCAGCGCCTCTTCACCATTTGCCGCGGAGACCACCGGATAGCCCTTGAATTTAAGGGTAACTGTCAGCAGCTCCAGGATATTGGGGACATCTTCGACCACCAGGATGGGGCCATAGGGAATATTCATAAAAATCAGCCTCTCAGATTTGATCTACCGGGTAGATCTGGCCCTTTTTTATCACAGTTTGTACAAGGTTTGTGCCAAAACGATAGCCCAGGTGCCTGTAGTCTGCCACCTTGAGCACCAACAGATCGGCTTGCTTGCCTGGCTCGAGCGATCCGATTTTATCCGCGCGGCCGATAGCCGCCGCAGCGTTTATCGTGGCAGCCGCGATAGCCTGGGCGGGGGTCAGCCGCATATAGCGGCACGCCAGGGCAATGGCAAACTGCATGCTTTCGCACCAGGCGGTGCCGGGGTTGAGGTCGGTGGCAATCGAGAGCAAGCCGCCGGCACCCAATATCGCCTGGGCCGGTGTGTAGCGTGTCTCTGCCAGACCGAAAGGTGTGCAGGGCAGGGCAACGGCTACAGTGTCACTGCTCGCCAGAGCAGCAATGTCCTGTGATGAGGTCACCACCAGGTGATCGGCAGAGATAGCCCCCAGCTCGGCAGCCAGGCTCGCCCCTCCCAAATTGTCGAACTCATCAGCGTGGATCTTCAGCGGAAAGCCGAGCGAGCGGGCAGCCTCTAAAATTCGCCGGGACTGCCCCAGGTCGAATGCACCCGTCTCACAAAATACATCCACAAATGGCAGAGGTCTCTCCGCGGCATGTTGAGGCCACCATTCAGCCAGCAGCGGCAGCATGGTATTACAAATTAGCTCGGTGTATTCATCAGGTTGGTGCCTGTATTCCGGAGCAATGGCATGCGCGCCCAAAAAGGTGATTGCCAGATCCAGAGGACCTTCATCATCCAAGGCGATCAGGGCCTGAAGCATACGTAGCTCGGTTGCTGTACGCAAGCCGTAACCAGTCTTCGCCTCTGCGGTGGTCGTGCCATGTTTGAAAAGCGACTGCATCCTGGGGCGGGTTTCATGGATCAGCTTGCGCAGTGAGGCGATGCGGGTGGCATGCACAGTCGAGAGTATGCCGCCGCCTTCAGCCAGGATTTCCAGGTAGGTTTTACCCTGCAGGCGCTGTTCGAACTCTGCTGCCCGATCACCCGCCCAGATCAGGTGAGTATGGGGATCTACAAGGCCGGGCAGGACCACGCATCCTCCAGCATCAAACCCTGTTTCATCCGGATAAACAGAGCGCAGCTCCTGGCTCGGACCTACGGCAGAAATGCGTTCGCCATCGATCAGGACTGCGCCGCCGGGGATGATGCCGAGCTGCCCAAGCTCGCGCCCGCGCTGGGGACCTCCAGGTAGTGTTAGCAGTTGAGAAGCGTTATAGATCAGCATGGTCAATTTGGAGTATATATAATCGATATTCCTTGCAATCCGTGTGCTAACGGCATCCGCGTAATCCGTGTACAACGATCTCGGATTTCGGGAACGGTCAGGTGTAAGGATTATATTCGGATATTGTAATTATCCCATGCAGATGACGTATTCGAAAAGGGATTCAGTTATGTGCGAGGATATAATTCCTTGAATATACCGAAAGGAGTTAAACCTATGTCGCTGTCTTATCGTAAAGAGCGTGACTCGCTGGGCGAGATACAGGTGCCGGAGGATGCTTTGTATGGGGTACAGACCCAGCGAGCAGTGCACAACTTTCCAATTTCCGGGTTGCGACCCTGGCGGGCGTTTATCTGGTCCATGGCAACCATTAAAAAAGCATCTGCGGAGGTCAACCGTGATCTGGGCTTGTTGGATCCGCAGCTTGCCGATGCGATCACCAAGGCCGCTCAGGAAGTGATCGATGGTCGCTGGGATGACCAGTTCGTTATCGATCCATTTCAGGCCGGGGCAGGCACCAGTCATAATATGAATGCTAATGAGGTCATTGCCAACCGCGCCACTCAGATCCTGGGTGGCAAATTGGGCGAGTACCTCGTGCATCCGAATGACCATGTGAATATGGCGCAGTCCACCAACGACACGATCCCGACCGCCATCCGGTTGGGGGCATTGTGGCGTTTGGACGAGCTCCTGGATATGGTTGGCGCTTTGTCGGCAGCCTTGCGGCGAAAAGCGCTCGAGTTTGACGATATCGTCAAATCCGGTCGCACTCATCTGCAGGATGCCGTGCCGGTACGGTTGGGACAAGAGTTCGGAGCTTACGCCCTGGCAGTGGAGCGGGATGCCGGGCGCATCCGCCGCGCCAGCCAGGGACTGCGCCGCCTTGGGATTGGTGGCACAGCCACCGGTACGGGCTTGAACGCCCATCCGGAATATCATGCACGCATGGTGCGGCGGCTCACGGAGCTTACAGGGATCGAGCTGTATGAGTCAGACGATCTGTTCGAGTCGATGCAGTCGATGGCTGATGCGGCGGATTTCTCGGCTGCGCTGCGCACGCTGGCAATCACCCTGACGCGCATTGCCAATGACATCCGCTTGTTGGCTTCCGGGCCGGCTACTGGTTTGGATGAGCTGCTTTTGCCAGCTGTCCAGCCCGGGTCGAGCATCATGCCCGGTAAGGTTAACCCGGTGCTGGCAGAGATGCTGAATATGGCAATGTTCCACGTTCAGGGATGCGATCATACTATCGCACTGGCAGCCCAGGCCGGACAGCTTGAGCTAAATGTAATGATGCCGATCATCGCCCATAACCTGTTTGAGAGCATGCAGGTAATGATCAGCGCAATACGAGCTTTTACAGACAGATGCGTCAGTGGTCTGCAAGCCAACCGCGAAAAAGCTGAGGGGTGGCTGGCAAGGAACGCCATCATTGTGACAGCGCTCAACCCTTTGATCGGCTATGTCGCGGGAGCGCAGCTGGTAAAAGAATCGCTGAGCCTGGGTGTGAGCATCGCAGAGCTTGCCGAAGCAAAAGCTGCTGCTGGAAAACTGAGCCACCGTGACGCTAACCGCCTGGTCAGCGCTGAGGAGATCAAAGCTGCTTTGATCGACCTGCGCAAGCTGACCGAAGGTGGGATTATCGGATAGATGACCTACAAAATCAAAGCCGATTCTAAGGACGGTTTGTTCGGATAAAGGTATAATCACGGCGTGCCTACCAAGAGAACACCTGACGATCCATCTGTGGATGAACTGCGCTGGATGCTGGTAGAAAAGCGCCGTGCAGCACGCCACGAACGCCTGGAGCGCTACCGGCGCACCGGGCGTGTGGTCGTTGTTGCGCCAGATGTCGAGGGGACACTGGATGACCTGCGCAGCGGACCCCTGGATGATGAAGAGGGCAACAGCAGCAAGGGACGTGCCGCCCGACCATCTCGCCCGCGCCGGTTTCTGGATATATTCCTGCTGATCGTTGAGGTTTCCGCAGTCGTGGGCTTTATTTTTGTGCTTTTTAATGGTTTAAATCTGATCCGGGAGTTGAACCTGGAGGTTGCTGCTGCCCTTGAGCAGCCCACGCTGACACCCACGCCATTGATTGTGGCAGTCGTGCTGCCCTCAGGACACACCCCGCCGAACGCTGAGGGTGGGACGCGCCCCAATGATGCCGAGATTCCGGAGCACCTGCGCCCCCTGGTGCAGTCTCTGGCGAATGTCCCCCTGCCAACCCCTGGACCAGAACAGGCGATCCGCATCCAGATCCCGGCGATAAAAGTCGATGCCCCGGTTGTCCAGGGCGATGGTTGGGAACAGCTGAAAAAGGGAGTAGGCCAGCACGTGGGAACCACCAATCCCGGGAAAGATGGTAATTTGGTGTTATCTGCCCACAACGATATCTTCGGCGAGATCTTTCGTGATCTAGACCAGCTACAGCCCGGCGATGAGATTATCCTATTTACCAACCAGCGTTCTTATACCTATACGGTTGTTGACAGCGAGGTGGTTGAGCCAACCGCAGTTGAAGTGATGGACGCCACAAAACAGCCCACGGTAACGCTGATTTCATGTTATCCTTACCTGGTTGATGACCAGAGAATTGTAGTGACCGCCCGCCTCCAGGGGTGAAGCGAGCTGGTTGTCTCCATGACATAATGGGTGGCGATTCCGAAGCCACCAATTCAAGGGATCATTTATTGAGGAGCTACCTATGAGTAAGAAAGTGAAACGCCAGGTCCGAAAATCCACTCCCAGCTCAACTGCAGTAGCCGCAGCTGCACCGGTTTTGGATATATCCAGGGGGACGACGCGTTCGGATCGGGATTTCAACCCAGACTATTCGTATGTGAAGAAGGATTTGACGCGCATTGCAATCCTGGCGGGATCTTTCATTATAGGATTAATTGTGCTGTCTTTCATTTTGTAAAAAACATCCCGGCTGTTCAATGCAAACGACGGTGTTGGGAAGGTAGACTCCAACCTGACACCGTGCAAGCTGACCATATGATGGGCGCAGACGACTCGACTGAAGCAAACTTGCAGGAGGTTTCCCAGCAGCCCTCGAAAACGAAGGAGCCTCAATTACTGAATTCTCCACGCTGGGGAGCGATGACCAAAATGGTCATCGGCTTAACGATCGTCGCCATCATCGGTGCGCTGTTGATCCGTTTCCGCCAGATCGTTGGTCCGCTCATCCTGAGCTTTATGCTGGCATATTTGCTCTACCCGCTGGCAAAGCGCTTCAGCAAGGCGCTTAAAGTATCCTGGCGTACTTCGGTAAACCTGATTTATCTTGTGTTTATAATACTGGTCGGGGGTTTGATAGCCTTAACCAGTCTGGCTGTCATACAGCAGATTGAAAGCCTGGTAATCTTTGTGCAGCGCTTCATCACCGATCTCCCTACACTGGTTGCGAACATGGCTGGACAGGTATATGTGATCGGTCCTTACACGATCAATTTGGGCCAGCTTTTTGACGTTCAAACATTTACAAACCAGGTTTTATCGACAGTACAGCCGATATTAGGGCGGATTGGCGGCCTGATCACATCATTTGCTGGCAGTGCGGTTGTAACATTTACATGGGGCCTGTTCGTGATGCTTACTTCGTATTTCTTGCTCTCAGAATCAGGTAGATTTCCGGGGCAGCTGGTGCGGGTAGATATCCCCGGATACGAAGAAGATATACGCCGCCTGGGGCTCGAGTTGGGTGTCATCTGGAATGGTTTTATCCGCGGGCAGTTGCTCATTATTGCCCTGGTGGTGATCAGCTATACGATTCTGCTGAGTATACTCGATATGCACTATACATTTGGTATTGCCATCATGGCAGGCCTGGCTCGCTTTATCCCATACGTTGGCCCCCTGGTAACCCTGGTTGTAACCGGATTGGTTGCTTTCTTCCAACCGGCTAACTATTTCGGTCTCGAGCCAATCTACTACGTCCTGCTGGTGCTTGTAGCGTGCTTCGCACTCGACCAGATCTATGACAATATCATCTCGCCGCGCCTTATGGGCCAGACTCTCAACGTACACCCGGCAGCGATCCTCGTGGCCGCGATCGTATTTACCAATTTGATCGGAGTAATCGGGCTGGTATTGGCCGCGCCAGTGGTGGCAACCGTTAACCTGAGCAGCCGCTACGTGCTGCGCAAGATGTTTGACCTGGACCCCTGGCCCGAGCCAGTGAGCCAGTCTAAGCCAGTGGGCATGGCCTGGTCAATTCCTTTGCAGCGAGCAAGTTCCTGGATCAAGAATCTCAATAAAAAGTAGGCGGGATCTGCCGGAATCTCAGCGCAGGCTCGTTTGCCCGTAAAGCTGTTCGCGCAGATGGATTACCTGGCGGCGCAGCCCGGCATCGCGTTCCAGCAGGTCGGCGATTTTGTCGCAGCCGTACATGATGGTGGTGTGATCGCGCCCTCCAAGGGCATCACCGATTTGCGGCAATGAGATGTTTGTTTCTTCGCGCAGCAGATACATGGCGATCTGCCTGGGTAAGGCAACAACTCGAGAGCGGTCACGACCGAGCATGCGCTCCATAGTCACTCCGAAGGTCTCCGCAACTTTACGGACTACCTCGGCTGGTTGAATTTCGGTCTTGCGCGGCAGCATGTCTGCCAAAGTCGATTCAACCAATTGGGGAGTCAGTGGTAGCTGGCTGAGATTGGCAAAGGCCACAACCCGTGTTAGCGCACCTTCCAACTCGCGGATATTGGATTGAACCCGGCGTGCAATCATTTCCATCACTTCAGGGGGGATGTGGTAGCCCAGTCGGTCAGATTTGTAGCGCAGGATCGCCAGGCGAGTCTCGAAATCGGGCGGTTGGATATCCGCAGTCAGACCCCATTCGAAACGGGAGCGCAATCGCTCCTCCAGGGTCACCATTGCTTTCGGAGGCCGGTCGGAGGAGATGATCAGCTGTTTGTTCTGCCCATGCAAGGTGTTGAAGGTGTGGAAGAACTCTTCCTGGGTAGATTCTTTTCCAGCAATAAATTGGATGTCATCGATCAGCAGCACATCGATGCGGCGGTATTTTTCACGGAAAGCCTGTGTCGTATGTGTGCGAATAGCATTAATCAGGTCATTAGTAAATTCTTCAGAGGAAACGTACAATACCAGCTGGCCGTGCTGGCTGCACATATTGCCGATGGCGTGCAGCAGGTGAGTTTTGCCTAATCCTACACCTCCGTATAGAAAGAGCGGATTATAGGCGAAGGCAGGTTTTTCTGCTACTGCCAGGGATGCAGCGTGCGCCAGGCGATTGCTCGGACCGACGACAAAGTTGTCGAACGTGTAGCGCTCATTCAGGTGGGTGTTCTCCACAGATGCGGCTGCTACTGGCACGGGTAGGGGGGATTCGGGCTCCAAATCTTCGGTGTTCGTATTAGCATTCTGCCATACAACGAATCGTACCTCAACCGTACGATTCATCATCCCCGAAAGTAATCGGATGACTTTGCTTGACAACCGGCTTTGCAGCCAGTCGCGAGCGTAAGCATTGTGAACACCAATGACGAAGCTGCCATCTTCGTATGACAATAACTCTGCGTCTCGTACCCAGGTATCGAAAGCAGCCTTGTGCATCTCCATCTGTAATTGTCCGAGCGCGGCTTGCCAGGCTTGATCTGCTTTCATCCTTGAGTTCCTCCTCGCGAATTTGAATTTTAGGTGCGTGAAGCTATGTCCCCCACTAATCCAAAGCAGAGGAAGGTAGCAATAAGATGGGAAGTACCACTCTTGAGACGATAATAGCGCCGTTTGAAAGTTTCTGCCCCCTATGGATTCTCTCTTTAGCGCCGTACCCATTCTAGCAGAAGAAGCATAGAGATTGCAATACGAAAACCCTACGCCAATCTAAAAATTCCCAATACTTTAAGGTTAGGGAATCTTAAATATTAATGAGTCTGTGAGCCTAAATGGCGAGATGGAGATTTGCTGGATGTACCCCTACAGGTAGGGGGAGGGGATAGAACTAATCCAGATATATGCTTATATACCCATAAGCAGGCTCGGGTTGGTTAACCACATCGAGTGAGTCTTAAAAATATCCTGACAATGTCCTATCATTTGTGAAAGGTGTATCACCAAGAATTAAGCATGTTCTGGAGCCGATTTTGCCTGATTCAGCGGATTTTCAGCGATTGCGAGTCATTAATGTGCAGAATTTCATCCGCCCATGTCGGGAGGTTCCTGCGTGCAACATGAATTGCGTATGCTCTCCCACTTTAACGATAAATAATGCTGATTGCCAGTTTTTATCTCCCACTTTTTGCTCATAATCCGGACAATTTTGGGACGTCATTTATCGGCTCTTCGAAAAGAATGGGCACTATTGGATTGGATGTGCCAACCGCAGTGAGCAACAGGGCAGTTTTTTAGGTGGAATGTTGATAAGTTTCCTATGCGTTGTTAATACCCTTCTTGCAATCGATGGGTATCCTCTAAGGAACAAAAGTATTATTTCGATCGCAAAATTGGAGAGGAGCAACATATGTCGAAAATTATCGGTATTGATTTGGGCACTACAAACAGCGTGGTCGCGGTTACGGAAGCTGGAGATGCAACCGTAATCCCAACCGCTGAGGGATCGCGCTTACTGCCTTCAGTAGTGGCGTTCAGCAAGAACGGAGAGCGCCTTGTTGGTCAGACTGCAAAGCGCCAGGCAGTAATAAATCCTGAAAACACGGTCTTTTCAATAAAACGCTTTATGGGACGTCGCTTTGATGAGGTTGGATCTGAACGCAAGATTGTCCCTTACGAAGTGATCAATGGACCTACTGGTGATGCGCGTGTAAAATTGCCTGCCGCCAAGCGTGAATACAGCCCCCAGGAAATCTCTGCCATGATCCTGGGTAAATTGAAAACCGACGCAGAAGCATACCTGGGAGAGCCGGTGACTAAAGCGGTGATTACTGTGCCTGCATATTTCAATGACAGCCAACGCCAGGCTACCAAGGATGCCGGTAAAATTGCCGGGCTTGATGTGCTGCGCATTATCAATGAGCCAACCGCAGCAGCTCTGGCCTATGGATTGGAAAAGAAGAAAAACGAGACCATCCTGGTATTCGACTTGGGCGGTGGTACGTTTGATGTCAGTGTTCTCGACGTAGGCGAAGGCGTAATCGAAGTGCGCGCCACCAACGGTGACACTCACCTGGGCGGCGACGATTGGGATGAGCGCATCGTAAACTGGGCAGCAGATGAATTTAAGCGCGAGCAAGGGATCGATCTGCGCCAGGATCGCCAGTCTCTGCAGCGGCTGCGCGAAGCAGCCGAGAAGGCCAAGATCGAGCTGTCGAGCGTGAGCGAGACAGAGATCAACCTGCCCTATGTCACAGCGGATGCCTCCGGTCCCAAGCACTTGCAAATGAAGCTGACTCGGGCGAAATTCGAACAGCTCAGTGAGGATCTGGTCGCCCGCTTGAGGGATCCCTTCTCGGCTGCCCTCAAGGACGCGGGGTTGAAGCCGGCTGAAGTTGACGAAATTGTGCTTGTTGGAGGCGCAACCCGGATGCCTATGGTGCAAGATCTGGTGCGTTCGCTGACCGGAAAAGAGCCGCATAAGGGTGTCAACCCCGATGAAGTCGTGGCGGTTGGCGCGGCAATCCAGGCGGGTGTGCTGGGAGGAGAAGTAAAAGACGTTCTCTTACTGGATGTTACACCGCTGTCGTTGGGCGTGGAGACATTGGGAGGCGTCATGACCCCCATGATCGAGCGCAATACTACCATCCCAGTGAAGCGCAGCGAGGTTTTTTCGACTGCGGATGATAATCAGACCGCAGTTGATATCCATGTTCTGCAGGGTGAGCGACCATTGGCTGCTGATAACATGAGCCTGGGACGTTTTCGCCTAGAGGGCATCCCACCTGATGCACGTGGTCTTCCTCAAGTCGAGGTCACGTTTGACATCGATGCGAACGGGATTTTGAGTGTCAATGCCCGCGACAAGGCAACCGGCAGGGAGCAAAAGGTGACTATCACCGCCTCGACGAACCTGAGTAAAAGCGATATCGATAGAATGGTGCAGGAAGGGCGCGAGCACGAAGCCGAGGATCGCAAGCAGCGCGAGCTGATCGATGTCAGAAACCAGGCAGACAGCCTGATATATCAAACTGAGAAGGCCTTAAAGGAGCTAAGTGGCAAAATCCAGGCAGGTGAGCAGCAGGATATTGAGCTTAAGATACAGCGTTTACGTGATGCTGTTCAGGGTCAGGATGCTGCTCACATCAAAAGCCTGGCGGAGGAGCTGCAGAATGCATTCCATGCGCTCAGCCAACAGCTTTACACCCAACAGTCACAGAGTTCCCATCCCGGGAGCTACACACCATCGGGTAACGGAAATGGGAATGAAATGGGCACCTCCCAACCTGGAGATGAGGGGGAAGTGGTTGAAGGCGAATTTCGTGAAGCATAGCTGATTGGGGTTGTCGAAGACTGCAAGGCTTTCGACAACCCCAACCTTTTTTGTAAGCTGTTACTGGTACTAAAGTAGTCCCGGGGGTTATTGACGGATCGCGATAAACCTGATAGTATATATCTCCATCACTATTTTTACATTATTCTGCAATGCTACGAAGGGGTAGTTTCACAAAGCAATAAATAGGGTGGTCGCAAATAGGCAGTCTCAATCTGACTGATTAATAAACCAATAACATACCGGAAAAATTTCCCAGGCTGGCCCAATCCGGTTTTTGCGCATGATACGTTTACGCGGGAATGTTATAAGCCCGATCGGCACGCACTCTATGCTTCGGCGACGAATTTGGGACAGGCCCCAGGATCCGTTCAAATTACTCCGGCTGATTGAGTGCAATATACAAATCTAGAGAACAATAATCGTCATGAAATAGGGAAGATCCATGCAATCTTTAGCTACTGGCAGCGAATCGCTTTTTGAGACGCCCCTGACCTATAAAGTGCGCCGGGCAACACGAAGCGTGCCGCGCAATCTTCAATGGCGGTTCTTCAGTCTGGCCCTGGTGATCAGCGATCTGCTCATGATCAGCCTCGTCTTCCGCCTGGCTTATTTTATTCGCTTTGAGCTAAATATCTCCTTATTCCAAGAAAATGCTGTTCCATCACTGCCTTACTACCAGTCGATTGTTATTATCTTGGTCCCGGTATGGTTAGCAATTTTTGCACTGGCGGGACTGTATAACCGGAAAAACCTGCTGGGCGGTACGCGAGAGTACGCCAAGCTGTTCAACGCTACCGCAATCGGGGTATTCACAGTGATCGCAGCCGGATTTTTACTACCCGAATTCGTTTTTGCTCGGGGATGGCTACTGACCGCCTGGGGATTGGCATTCTTGCTGACATCGATCAGCCGGTTCTTTATGCGGCGCCTGGTGTATGCTTTGCGCAGTCATGGATACTTTCTTTCTCCGGCATTAATTATTGGTGCCAATGACGAGGGCTTGTCTCTTGCAACGCAATTAATGAGCTGGAAGACTTCCGGCTTTTTGGTGGTGGGATTCATCGATAAGAAAATCGCGTCTGGCGAATCGGTGATCGACCACGCCCGTTGTTTAGGCAGTCTGAACGATCTAGAAAGTGTAGTAAAACGCTACGATGTCGAGGAGATTATCCTGGCTTCTAGCGCTTTCTCTTCTCGCGACGGTTTGTTAGAAATATTCAAACGCTACGGAGTCGCCAGTGGGGTGAACGTACGTATGTCTTCAGGTTTGTATGAGATTATCACTACCGGCCTGACTGTCAATGAATTTGCGTATGTGCCCCTGGTGGAGATCAACCAGGTGCGGTTGTCGGGCATTGATAAAGTGCTGAAGCTGATCATGGATTACAGTCTGACAATCCCGGCGATGATCGTGCTCATCCCGATGTATATTGTTATTGGGACTGCCATCAAACTTGGCTCGCCAGGTCCGGCATTTCATCGCCGGCGAGTCATGGGCGTCAATGGGCGTCCGTTCGATGCTTTCAAGTTCCGCACCATGTACATCAATGGGGATGAGATTTTAGAAGCCCATCCAGAGCTTAAGGAAGAACTTGACCGCAACCATAAGCTGAAGGATGATCCCCGGGTGACACGGATTGGCAGTATTCTGCGAAAAACCAGCCTGGATGAATTTCCTCAGTTCATCAACGTGCTGCGGGGCGAGATGTCGCTGGTTGGACCACGTATGATCAGCCCGGAGGAGATCCGCGAATACAACCAATGGGATATCAACCTGCTTACCGTTCGTCCAGGTATAACCGGTTTATGGCAGGTCAGCGGTCGCTCGGATGTGACCTACGAGCAGCGCGTTCGTTATGATATGCACTATATCCGTAACTGGACGATCTGGCTGGATATTCAGTTGTTATTCCAGACCATCCCCGCTGTCATCCGGCGACGTGGGGCTTATTAGTCGACCCTTGAGCGTGATCGCCTACTTATCGTAAGGAGTGGTAGCCATGGACGTGGTGCAAACTTATATCAGTGAGCTGCAAGCCACACTGTCTCAGCTCCCGGAAGAACATATCCATCAAGTGATTCAATTATTGCGGGAATGCCGTACCAGCCGTCGACAAGTATTCATCATGGGTAATGGCGGCAGCGCTTCCACAGCATCTCATTTTGTTTGCGATCTTGGTAAGAATACCCGCAGGATGGGTCTACCCCATTTCCGGGTTATTGGTTTATCGGATAATATGCCGATCTTCTCAGCCCTGGCAAACGATGATGGCTATGAGAGCGTTTTTGCCCAGCAGCTGGAAGCCCTATTGCAGCCTGGCGATGTGGTTGTCGCAATCTCAGCCAGCGGGAATTCACCCAATGTAGTCAATGCAGTCCAACTGGCGAAGCAGATGGGTGCCACCACGGTCGGATTCACCGGATTTGACGGAGGTCGCTTGAAATCGCTGGTGGATATCGAGATCCATGTCGCGAGCCAGTGCATCGAGCATGTGGAGGACATTCACCTAGCGCTCGAGCATATGATCACCAAGGCGCTGAAGAAAACGGAGAACGATGCGCCGGCGGTGTTCTTCGCAGAAGGAGAGCTTTCGAAGGCGTAGCTATAATCGTATGAGAGTGCCCAAGGCTTGCGCCAGGTCGTCGAACACCAAAAATGGCTTAAGATTGCGGGGGTGGGAAATGGCCTCCTGGCTTGCGCCACGCCCTGTACGCACAAGGACGGTTTGACCGACGCCAGCGGCCTGTCCGGCTAATAAGTCGCTGATTGCATCACCGATCAGCAGCGAATTTTCCAGGTCGATGTCCAGCTGTTGAGACGCCTGGAGGATCAAGCCGGGTTTCGGCTTACGGCAGTCGCAGTGATCGATGGGAGCGTGAGGGCACATAAAAAGCCCATCGATACGCCCTCCAGCCTGGCGGATGATATCCAGGAGGCGGCTGTTGATCCTATCAGCCTGAGCAGTCGAGATAATCTTACGCCCTACAGCGGATTGGTTGGTAACGATCACAATTTTATACGGCGATTGACTTATGTGGATCAAGGCATCTATCGCTCCTGGGATAAGCCTTACATCTACCCAGGAACGGACATAGGTCGAGACATTTTCAATAATCACTCCATCTCGGTCAAGAAAAACCGCCGGGATCATAGGTTCAATTATACTGGAAGGTAGTTCCGCCGGTGACGACTCCCCATCCACCTGGATGTAGCTGCTAAGCCCCCTCCCTAGCGAGGGGGTTTCTTTATATCAGGATAATACCGTCCCTCACCAAAGATTGGTGGTACTCATGGTAAAATCCACAACAAGGATACAGACCAACGGCAGAAGCGGAGCTGGATCAGTGATTACTCTGGCGTGAACAGCGCTGGTTGATTGTTGGATGCAGATACATGGCTGAGGCGATAACGACAGCGATCGAACCCCCTAAAAGATTCCGGTTTGACTGGATATTACCGGTACTGCTTCATCCAGGTGCGACGTTTCGGAAAATAGCTGAACAAACCAGGGGTGTTTGGCTTACCCCGATGATAGTGCTCACCCTGGCGACGTTGGCGCGGGTGCTGATCAGCGGCTCGATCCGACAGCAGGCTGCCTTGAGCGGCGCTCCAGTCTTGCCGCCCGATTTCCAATACTATTCGCCTGAACAGCAAGCCCAATTCATGCAGGCTGCGCAAGCAACCTCAGGACCAGTTTTCATCTATATTTTTCCTGCCATCCTTGCTTTGCTGGGAGTATGGGTAGGATGGCTGCTGGTGGGAGGTCTGCTGCATCTGGTGGTGACCATGTTCGGCGGCCGCGGCGAGACCAGCTACTCGATCAACCTGGTTGCCTGGGCGGGTTTACCCTTTGCAATCAGGGAGTTGGTCAGAGCCGGGGCTATGCTGGCTACTCGCCAGCTGATCGATGCCCCAGGTTTATCGGGCTTTGCTCCGGTTGATCCCTCGGGAACGGCTACATACCTGGCGGCGTTGCTTTCGCTGGTCGATATCTATCTAATCTGGCACATGCTGCTGTTAATAATTGGTGTGAAGCTTGGCAACAGCCTTTCACTGGTAAAAGCCGCCAGTGGTGTGATCATTACCCTCGGTATTGTGGTAGGAGTAGAAGCATTATTGGCATACCTCGTGGGTAAGCTGGGCAGCCTGACCATTATTCGCCCGTTCTTCTAAAGCCGGTCTGCATTTGAAATATGCCGGATCCTTTTATCCTTATTTCCGAACTTCGGAAAACTTATATGATGGGGCAGGTTGCCGTACATGCGTTGGACGGCGTGGATCTGGAGATAGCTCCTAACAGCTTTTATGTTGTGATGGGACCATCCGGATCGGGCAAGAGTACACTGCTGCACTTAATCGGTGGCCTGGATAGGCCGACATCTGGCAGCATCAGGGTGGGGGAACAATCGATCGACTCGCTGGACGAAAATGAGCTGGCTGTATTTCGCCGAAAGACGGTTGGATTTATCTTCCAGTCCTTTAACCTGATCCAAAGTATGACCGCACTGGAAAATGTTGCTTTTCCGCTGCGCTTTGCCCGCGTCCGGCGTGGGGAGAGGCGCAGATTAGCATTTGAATCGCTTCGCCGGGTTGGTTTAGAAGACCGGGCACTACACCGCCCTTCGGAGCTATCCGGAGGGCAACAACAGCGCGTGGCAATCGCCCGCTCTCTGATCAACGACCCGCAGTTAATTCTGGCTGACGAGCCAACCGGGAATCTGGATACAGCCAGCGGGGCGAGCATCATGCAGCTCCTTTCGGAGCTCCACCAGAGCGGCAGGACGGTATTAGTGGTTACCCACGATGCCCGCATGACCCAGGTAGCGACGCGCACGGTAAATCTGTTGGATGGGAAAATCGTCGATGGGGCAGCTCCTGTCGAGGCTGTTGAGGCAGCGGGTGTACTGGCTGAATCCACCACCGGAGATGAGACAAGACAAGTCATGGAAGCGAGAACCGATGATCAACAAGCAAAAGCGTAGAAACTTGCTGGCTGCAGTTGTTTTTATCACTCTGGTCAGCCTGATGGTGGGCGTGACATCAGTGCGTGCGGATATAGGCATTATCAGTGTGCAGCCCAACAGTATATCCAATACAAACTCTGCCGAATTGGTCATTACCGGCACGGACTTTGCAGAAGGTGCGGTGGTACTGCTCTCCAATTATGGCACCCTGAGCGCCACTTTTGTAAGCGCCACCGTCCTGACTGCGATTGTGCCGGCAGGGCTGACCCCCGGAAGCTACACAATAACGGTGGTCAATCCGGACTCGAGCTCGGCTTCCTTACCCGGCGCCTTGACGGTGCTCCAGGCGACAGAGACCGCTGAGTCCCCGACCTCTACCCCAGAGGTGGATGAGACCACGATCCCCAGCGACAGACCCCTGGTGGTCGTGGAATCGTATAACAGCGGCGCTGAATCGCTCTCCTCGAACCAGGAATTTGAGCTTTCGATCCGTCTGAAGAATATCGGATCAGCGATGGCAATGAATCTGATCGCTAACTTCCCGCCCGGCGACGTTGTACCGCGAGTGAGCGGTGGGGTGTTGGCGATGACCGAACTCGATCCGGGTGAGAAGAGGAAATTTGTCCAACCGCTGACCGCCACCTATGAAATTATTGGTAAGACCGTTGCCACGGTCGTTATGCAGATATCTTACACTGATCCAGATGGAGTGGTGTATACAGAAACTTTCAATATGACCATCCCCGTCACAACGGGTAGTTATGTTCCCACTTCCACTCCAACCCCCACACCGACCGCTCCTCCCAGCCCGCGCCCGCAGCTGGTGATCCCCAGCTTTAATACCGATGTCTCACCACTCCAACCGGGTACGATCTTCAACCTGAATTTACGGGTGGAAAACAAAGGCAATGCCAATGCCAGACGGGTAAGTATGATCCTGGGTGGGGGTGACAGCTCTGATGGGGTTCCACCAGGGACGCCTGATGTGGGGGGCGTTTCTGGTGGCGGTGGAGATTTCGGAAACTTTGCCCCGGTTAGCTCATCGAATGTGCAGTTCTTGGGTGATCTTGCGAGTGGAGCATCGATGGCAGTCGATGCGTCGTTGATTGTCAATGCGGCTACCAATCCTGGCGCATACCCGATGATGATCTCATTTACATATGTGGACGATCGAGGGCAGATCTACACTGACGATCAGGTGGTCACTCTACTGGTATATCAGATCCCTCAGGTTGATGTGAACTTCTACCGCCAGCCGGACCCATTGTTTGCCGGCCAGCAAGGCGTATTACCGGTGCAGGTGGTCAACCTCGGGCGAAAGGCCGTTGTTCTGGGTAGCATGACCTTGAGCGGATCCGGCGCGCAGTACACCAACAATACCATCCTGGTAGGTGCACTGGATGTCGGCGGCTACTTTACCCTGGACGCATTTGCTATGCCCGATGCGCCAGGCACTCTGGAGATCATGGTGACAATCGATTACACCGACGATTTCAACCAGCCACAGCTCATCACTGACACCCTCAGCATCGATGTTCAAGAGATGTTCATACCTGAGCCTCTTCCCGGTGAAGGCGGCGTGGAGGGTCCCGAGGGACCCGGGCCGGTGGAGCCGGAGACCTTCTGGCAGAAAGTAGTTCGTTTTATTAAGGGATTGATCGGACTGAACAGCAGCGTCCCCACTCCTGTACCAGGGGAGATGCCGCCGTTAGAAGCACCCTCAGAGGAAATACCTCCTGCAGGTCCTGCGGTAGTGCCTGCCCCGCCAAAGGGATAAGGATGATTTTCTTCGACCTGATCTCGCTCATTTTGGAGAATCTGGGCAGGCGCAAGGCGCGCGTAGCCCTCACTGCCGTGGGAGTCGTCATCGGCACCGCCGCGGTGGTGGTGCTTCTATCGCTGGCGATCGGCCTGCAGCGTAACGCGAACCAGCAATTGTATGGGATTGGCGACCTTTCACAGATCCAGGTAATGCCCAACTATGGGGAGGGCTATATGGGCAGACCTGGCGGGGTGGTAGTTGAGTCAAGCTCTGGGGCCGGGAATCAGCCTTCCAGCCAGAAGCTCATCACCAACGATACACTGGTCGAGCTGGCAGCTCTGCCGGGGGTCGCTGCGGTAATCCCGCGTGAATACCTGAACAGCGGCGGCACGATCCAGTACGGGCGCCTGGAGACCTATGCTAATCTCCAGGGAATCGGGATCGACGATCTGAGCACTTTGGGCCTGACTGCCCAGGGTGGTACCTTAAAGTTGGAACGTGGGACCGCGATTGTGGGAGCCATGATAGCCAACAATTTCTATGATCCTCGCTGGCGTCCCGGTCAGGAGCCACCGACTCCCCCTGATCTCCTGGACCAAAACGTCAAATTGACCTTGATCAAGTGGTCCCAGGATGGCACTGAAATACGGAAGAGCCTGCCCCTCCGGATCACAGGTGTAATCGCTGAATCGCGCGGCGAGTCAGATTATTCTATTTATATGACCCTGGATGAAGTTACAGTATTCAATGAGTGGGCGTTAGGGCGAAGGATCAATCGCAACCGGGATGGCTACCCGATGGCAATCGTCAAAGTGGAAGATGTGCGCCAGGTTCTGGATATCACTGACCAGATAACCGCCCTCGGATACCAGGCGTACACACCCCAATCTTTTGTGCAAGGGATCAATAGCTTTTACGTTATCTTGCAGGTAATATTCGGCGGGGTGGGAGCGATTGCTCTGTTGGTAGCTGCCATCGGGATAGCCAATACAATGACGATGGCTATCCTAGAGCGCACGCGCGAGATCGGATTGATGAAGGCAGTTGGGGCGACCAACCGGGATGTTTTGAGCGTCTTCCTGGGAGAAGCAGCTGGGATCGGTTTTGTCGGTGGATTGGGTGGGGTCCTGCTGGGCTGGAGTGGTGGGCAGGTCCTGAACGTGCTGGCAATGGCATACCTGGCAGGTCAAAGCGCCCAACAAGGCGGGCTGCCACCTACGGTGGCGGTCTACACGCCAGCCTGGCTACCCATATTTACGTTGGTCTTCGCCACGGTGATTGGCTTGCTTTCGGGTGTCTATCCAGCCTTGCGTGCGGCGACCTTGGTGCCGGTTAATGCCTTGAAATACGAATAAATAAAAAGGCCGGGATTCAGAAGAGAATCTCGACCCTGTAGGTTTTCTGACACGATCCGCCAGCTATTTCGTTGAGCGGATTTTATTTTCCAGCGTACGGTTGAGTATCTTTTCCATCTCGCTCGCTCCGCTGGATGGCTTACGCCTGGTGGTGGACTGCTGCGCCTGCTCGGGAGTCCGGGTGCGCTCCATAGCCTCACGCATGGCCATCTCCATGGCGGTTGGAATTGGCTCTTCTTTCTCGGCTTCAGGAGCACTTTCTTTTTCTTTACGTGGCTGGACTGCCTTGGGCACCAGCACCGGCTTCTCTTCCAATGCCTTCATGGACAGTTTGATCTGTTTCTTACGGCGGTTGACATCCAGCACTTTGACCTCAATCTCATCGCCCTCTTTAACGACATCTCCGGGGGTTTTGATGTAGTCATGGGTCATCTCGCTGATATGCACCAGTCCTGGTCGCTCAGCGCCGATATCGACAAATGCCCCAAACTTTTCCAGACGGGTGACCTTGCCCTTAACCACCATCCCTTTGGATATCTCACGCCACTCCAAATCCAATGGACGGATCATAGTCAGTTCGATGCGATTCTTTTTTGGATCGACCCTTTTAATCCAGACCTCGACGGTCTGTCCAGGTTGGACGACGTCTTCAACCCGATTGGTCGGCTGCTCCTGCAACTGGGAGATGTGGACCACCCCGGGGACCGACATACCAATGTCAACAACTGCGCCGGCCAGGGCGGTTTTCAATACAGTACCGGTGAACTTCATTTTGCGCTTTAGTTCTTGAATGTTCTCCGGCTGTGGAGTCTCAGTGGTAATTATTGCTTCCGTTTCCATAACGCTCTACTCCGCTCGTTCTATCGTACAAGTCACTGCCCAGTTGCGGTGTGATAGATGTCTTAAATGGATTCGCTTAAGACAGTGTTTTTATGCTTGCAGGGTCAATAAGTATTATAATTCCTGACTTTACCCGCGAAATTGGATTATACCTTGCGTGGTGGAAAAAGTCAAAGTACGGACTGCTCACAGATTATACTCTAACCTCGGATTAACTTCGCAGGCAACCCCTGCTGGACAGCCGCTGGAATTTGCTTTAAACTACGAGATCGATTGAGCTCGTCTCTTGCCAGCGAATACAGTGGGTGCAGGCAGGTGTTATCGTAGTATCTATCCAAAATTCCGGATAGGATTTTAGAGCTTCACAGACACGCCGGGGAGGCTGGATGGAGTTAATACCGCAGGCAGCCAGCAAGCGAAATATTGGTATCTGGTGGGTATTGGCTGCCGCAGTGCTGTGGGGGACAACCGGTACCACCCAGGCATTGGCACCACAAGGTGCCCAACCAGCCAGCATCGGCAGCCTGCGGATCATCATTGGTGGTCTGGCATTATTGATCTATGCTCTCTGGCGAGGAGTATTCAGTAAGGGAGATCGCTGGCCGGTTGGGAGCACCCTGGTGGCAGCTATCAGTATGGCTGCATACCAATTGTTCTTTTTCACTGGCGTAGCGCGGACCGGGGTTGCAGTAGGGACCATCGTCGGCATTGGGAGCTCGCCGATCCTGGCAGGGGTGTTCGGTTATTTACTGCGCGGTGAGAAACCCGGTCGACGCTGGCTGACTGCCACGCTTATGGCGATCACCGGGTGCGCTCTTCTTGCAGTAACCGGCGGGAGCATCCATGTCGATATCGGGGGAATGCTGCTGGCTATTGGCGCGGGGGGAGCGTATGCCCTATTCACCGTTACCAGCAAGGGCCTGCTCGTGCATAAGCCGCCGGAGGCAGTTATGGCGGTCACATTCTGCCTGGGGGCAGTATTCCTGCTGCCGTTCGGATTCGCCAATTCACTCACCTGGCTCTCCCAGCCAGGCGGTATTGCCGTAGCGCTTCATCTTGGGTTAGTCACCGTCGCGGTGGCATATTCCTTATTTGCCCGCGGCTTGCGCCTGGTGCCGGTGGCGACCGCTGCAACGCTCACCCTGGCCGAGCCGCTCACGGCTGCCTTTCTGGGCATCTTTGTTCTGGGTGAGCGGTTAACCCTCGGCGCCGCCGCCGGGATATTGCTAATCCTGGCAGGTTTGGTGCTTTTATCGGTGAATATAAAGACCGACCCTGCTATGATGTCGAGCCCTGGATAGATCCCATTCGTTGACCCGCATCGCGCGGGATGCTATAATTCTCCCCAGGGATTCCCATCTATGCACATATTAAACGAGAGTCAAGAGACACTGCTGGCAAGTGAGCGCGACCTGCTCAATGACCTGCGCGCCGCTCTGGTGCAGTTCGGTGCTGGAGACGACGATGAGCAAACACTGGCGCAATCGATCCGCCAGCTGGATGACCTTTTCTTGTTAGTGGTTGTAGGCGAATTCAATGCCGGGAAGAGCGCTTTCATCAACGCCCTGGTGGGGCAGAAGATATTGGCGGAAGGCGTTACTCCCACAACCACTCAGATCAATATCCTGCGCTATGGGGAAAGCCAGGAGCATGCTGTCGAAAATGAAAACACGCACGTGATCTCGGCTCCCGTCGAGATGCTTAAAGAGATCAGCATCGTCGATACGCCGGGAACCAATGCGATCATACGCGAGCATGAGGCGATTACCTCTCAATTTGTGCCTCGCTCCGATCTGGTGTTGTTTATCACTTCTACGGACCGGCCCTTTACCGAGAGCGAGCGGGCTTTTCTGGAGCGCATCCGGGAATGGGGTAAAAAGGTGGTGGTTGTGCTGAACAAAACCGACCTGTTCCAGACCGAAGAAGAGCTTACCGAGGTACAAAGATTCATCGCCGAGAATATGCGCGCTCTGTTCGGCATTACGCCTGAAATCTTCCCGGTTAGCTCGCGCTTGGCGCTGCGTGCCAAGCTGGGCGAACCGTCCCTCTGGCAGGTCTCGCGCTTCGAGGCTCTGGAAAACTACGTCAAGGATACCTTGGATGAGTCCGGTCGTCTGCGATTGAAGTTCCTCAATCCGTTAGGTGTCGGGAAGCACCTGGCTGAGAAATACCTGGAAGTAGTCGATTCCCGGCTGGACCTGCTGCGGGCTGATTTCAGTATGTTGGAGGATGTCAGCACGCAGCTGAATATGTACCGCGAAGATATGGGGCGGGATTTCAACTACCGGATGGCGGATATCGAGAATGTGCTTTTAGAGATGGAGCAGCGCGGACAGGATTATTTCGATGAGACCCTGCGCCTGGGACGCGTTTTTGACTTGCTGAAAAAGGAGCGCATCCAGAAGGAATTTACCCAGGTAGTGGTTGGAGATACGCCTCAAAAGATCGAGCGCAAAGTAAATGAGTTGATCGATTGGCTGGTCGATGCGGACCTGCGCCAATGGCAGGCAGTTATGGACCATCTGGCTGAGCGGCGCCGCCAGCACCAGGATCGCATCGTCGGTGATACCCTGGGCGGCTCGTTCCATCACGACCGGCAGCGGATGATCGATGCCGTTGGTCGAGAGGCTAACCGGGTGGTGGAGACATTTGATAAAGACAGGGAAGCCGAGGCCCTGGCAGCCAATGCCCAGAGCGCCGTCGCAACCCTGGCAGCTGCCGAGGTAGGCGCGCTGGGTTTGGGCACATTGATCGCAGTACTGGCAACTACCGCGGCTGCAGATGTGACCGGAGTGCTGCTCGCCAGCCTGATGGCTGCCCTGGGTTTCTTTGTCATCCCGGCGCGGCGCAAACTGGCAAAATCCGAGCTGCGCGCCAAGATCGGGTCTTTGCAAGCGGAGCTGACCAAATCATTACGTGGACAGTTCGAGCAGGAGATCGAGCGCAGCCTGGACCGGATCAATGAGGCGATTGCTCCCTATACCCGCTTTGTGCGAGCTGAGAAGGAAAAGCTGGGGGAAGTTAAATCTGAGCTGGTGGGCATCAACCAGGAGCTGGAGCGCCTGGAATTTAAAATAAATGAATTGTAAACTGGAAGATAAATAATGGAATCGACGATCTCCCCTCCTGTGCGCAAGTTCCTCCCGGCTGCCATCATTTTATCCCTGGTCGGTTGGGGCGGTTTGATCTACCTGGTATTTTTCACGGTTCCTACTGTAGGCCCACGCTGGCTGTTCTTCTTTTTGTGTGTCCTTGCGCTGACTGGCACCGTCCTTCCAGCAGTAGCATTCCTCAACCTGCGCTTCCCCAGCAAACCACCACCGACATCCAGCGTGGTGCTTCGCCAGGCGATCTGGGTGGGCATCTATCTACCCACCCTGGCGTGGCTGCAGATCGGTAGGGTGCTCAGTCCGGCGTTGGTGTTTCTTCTGGCATTGGGCTTTGTCCTGATCGAATGGCTGCTCCGGTTGCGCGAGAAGAGCCAGTGGAAGCCTGAAGCGGATAAATAACTTGGGCTCTCTACGATCTCTCCCGTCGGTTGACGAGCTGATGCAAACGCCGGAAGTCAGGGCATTGGTGGCTGCGTATGGACGCCCGCTTACTTTGCAGGCCCTCCGAGTTTCCCTGGAGGAAGCGCGTGCTCGCTTTTTAATAGACAAGAGCAGCTTACCAGATCGCAGTGAGCTGCTCAATACCAGTGCAGGTCATCTTGAGGAATGGATTCGCCCAACGCTGCGGGGGGTGATCAATGCCACCGGTGTGATCCTGCACACCAACCTGGGGCGTGCGCCTTTGAGCAAAGCAGCTCTCCAGGCAATCCAGCAGGTATCAATGGGCTACTCAACGCTGGAATACGATCTACCGAAGGGGAAGCGCGGCTCACGCCTGGTGCACGCCGAAGCATTCCTGCAGCAGTTGACCGGCACGCAAGCTGCGATGGTGGTGAACAACAACGCCGCGGCCGTTTTATTGGTTTTAACCGCCCTGGCGCGCCGCCGGGCAGTTGTAATCGCCCGCTCCCAGTTGGTGGAGATCGGAGGAGGATTCCGGGTCCCGGATGTGATGAAACAATCCGGCGCCCGCCTGGTTGAAATTGGCACCACGAACCGGGTCCACCTGCGAGATTATGAAGAAGCCCTGCAAGAAAAGCCAGCCCTGTTCTTCCGGGCGCACCGCTCGAACTTCCGGATTACGGGTTTCACCAGCGAACCCAGCCTGGCAGAGATTACAGCCATCGCAAGGCCGGCAGGGGTAGTAGTAGTGGATGATCTGGGATCGGGGTCGCTGCTGGATACCAGGCGCTATGGGCTGGGTCATGAGCCAACCGTTCAGGAATCGCTCCAGGCAGGCGCAGACCTGGTATGTTTTTCGGGCGATAAACTGCTCGGCGGTCCGCAAGCTGGCATCATCATCGGGAAGGCTGACCTGGTTGCCAAACTAAAAAAGCACTCTCTGGCGCGCGCCATTCGCGCCGATAAACTGTGTCTGGCTGGGCTCTCTGCCACTTTGATCCATTACATGAAGGACGAGGCTGAGTGTGAGATACCGATCTGGCGCATGATCTCGATGCCGGTTGATGTGATCGAGAAGCGCGCCGACCGTTGGGCGGATGAGCTGGGGCAGGGGCAGGTGGTGTCAGGAGAATCGACGGTAGGCGGCGGCAGCCTGCCGGGTGAAACCCTGCCGACTCGCTTGCTCGCACTGAGGGTGACCAGTCCGGAGCGGTTCCTGGAGCGCTTGCGCAGCCAGGAGCCATCGATCATTGCCCGCACCCAGGAAGACAGCGTCCTGCTGGATCCACGCACGGTCCTGGATGAGCAGGACGAAGAGCTATTGCATGGAGTAAGCCGAGCGCTGGCTTAAGCAGATAGAGTTTGACAATGGAGCAGCCATGAAGACCGATCTGGATCGCATTATGGCAGAGCGTGAGCTGGATGCCATTCTGATAACCGGGGGAGCACAGCACAATCCGACAATGTATTATTTCACGGGCGGCAGGCATATCTCGCAGGCTGATCTGGTCATCCGGAGAGGGGCTGGACCGGTGTTATTTTGTTATCCGATGGAGCGAGACGAAGCTGCCCGGACAGGTCTCGAAACCCGCAACCTGGCTGACTACCGGTTTAATGAGCTTTTGAAACAGACTGATGGCAATGTCTTACGAGCCACGATTATGCGCTACCAGAATGTACTTACCGACCTGGGTGTCACCGCCGGACGCATGGCGGTCTATGGCAAGGTGGATGCTGGAACGACCTACGCAATTTTTTCGGGTTTGCAGCAGGCCTTGCCAGATTTGCAGATCGTGGGTGAGGTGGATGACAGTGCCATTTTACTGGCAATGGCGACGAAAGATACTGATGAGATCGAGCGCATCCGCAGGATGGGTGAGGTGACCACTGAAGTAGTCGCCAATGTGGCGGATTATCTGACGTCACGACATGTTGAGGGAGAAGTGCTTGTCAACCGCGATGGTCGCCCAATAACCATTGGGGATGTCAAACAAAAGATCAACTTGTGGCTTATGGAGCGTGGCGCTGAGAACCCTGAAGACACCATTTTTGCCATCGGCCGCGATGCCGGTGTGCCCCACAGCGCCGGCAACCCGGCTGATTTCCTGCGCCTGGGCCAGACCATTATCTTCGACATCTACCCTTGCGAGGCGGGCGGCGGGTATTTCTATGATTTTACGCGTACCTGGTGCCTGGGTTATGCACCTGAGGCAGTACAGGCACTCTACGAGGATGTATTCTATGTCTACAAACAGATCATTGGCGAGCTGAAATTGAATGCTCCGTGCCCGGCGTACCAGGACCGCACCTGCGAACTTTTCGAGACCCGCGGTCATACCACCATCCAGAGCAATCCACAGACTCAAGAAGGCTATGTCCACAGCCTGGGGCATGGGGTAGGGCTGCACGTACATGAGCGTCCCTGGTTCCGTAGCAATACCGTACCGGAAGACCGTCTTGAACCCGGTTCAGTGGTGACGATTGAGCCTGGTCTGTACTACCCTGAGCGAGGCATGGGAGTACGGTTGGAAGATACGGTATGGGTGCGCCCGGATGGGCGGATGGAAATCCTGGCAGATTATCCGCTGGACCTGGTGTTGCCTGTGAGAGGGTAGTGAAGTATGAGCACTTCGGTATCTGGACCACTGCTACCGGCGCGCATCCTCGGGATTGAAACCTCATGCGATGAGACTGCCGCTGCAATTGTCGAGAGAGGGCGGGTGATCCTGTCCAGCCTGGTGGCATCTCAGGCGGAGCTGCACGCGCGCTACGGAGGTGTCTTTCCCGAAGTGGCCTCACGCCAGCACATTCTCACCATCTATCCAATCGTCGAGCAGGCTCTGCGCCAGGGGCATCTCACACTGAAAGATGTAGACGCGATCGCGGTTACGCGTGGGCCGGGGCTACCCGGATCGCTGGTCGTTGGGCTGAATCTGGCGAAAGGACTGTCGCTTGCCAGCGGTTTACCGCTTGTGGGAGTGAATCACCTGGAGGCGCACCTGTATTCTGCCTGGTTGTACGGGGTCGATTCACAGCCAGCTCCCGAACCGAAATTCCCGCTGCTGGCTTTGATTGTTTCGGGGGGACATAGCGAGCTGGTATTAATGACAGACCACCTGAAATACGATCGCTTGGGCGCCACGCTGGATGACGCTGCTGGGGAGGCTTTTGACAAGGTGGCTCGTTTGATAGGTCTTGGATACCCAGGAGGTCCGGCGATCCAGAAAGCCGCAGACACCGGGGACCCCAAGGCGTTTGCATTCCCGCGTGCCTGGTTAGATGAGGGTTGGGATTTCTCTTTCAGCGGGTTAAAAACCGCGGTGCTGCGTGAAGTGCGAAAAATCGAAGGGCGCGGACAGCCTCTTCCGGTGAACGATCTGGCTGCCAGCTTCCAGGCTGCAGTCGTCGATGTGCTGGTAGGAAAAACCATCCGGGCAGCAACAGCGCTGCGAGCGAAGGAAATCCTGGTTGCCGGGGGCGTCTCCGCCAACGCGGCCCTGCGGCATGCTATGCACAGCCAATCGACTTTACCGGTGCATATACCGCCGATCTGGTTATGCACAGACAACGCCGCCATGGTTGCCGGAGCAGGCTATTACCGCTATGCTGCCGGACAGCGCGACCAATTGGATATGGACGTCCTGCCAAACTGGATGTTCTCAGAGCTATAACCGTTCTATCTGACGGTAATCTGGCAAAATTTCGAACGCCCCCTTATTGAGGCGCGGATTTCACGGATGCCGTGTCCCAATTTCTACAAAAATAATTTCGCCATAGTCCGGCAACTGATTCCATACAAGATGCCGAAAGTCATCAGCGTCCACGAATACACCCTCAAGGCAGGCGTATCGGCCTCTGATTTCGAGCGTGCTGTTCACAGCGCCGAGCAGCGGGGACTGTTTAACTTGCTGGGCCTGGAAAGTCATTATTTTGTCAGGGCGTTACGGGGAGCAAGACGGGGAGCATATGCTGCGGTATGGGTCTATCCCAGCCGGGCTGTCTGGGAGAACACTTGGGGTTCCCTGGAGCAGCCATATCCACCTGAGAAATATCCCAATGGGTGGATTATCTGGGAGAAGGAAATCCTGGCCCAGTATCTGGATCGCGAACCAGATCGGATTGTATTCACGGCTTACGAAGAAATTTAAATCCGGTGATGTGCGTCAAATTCAAAATGCCTTGCGTAGTTTTCTCACAATCCCCCACAAGATCATATTACCTCCCGGATGCGCGACGGTCGGTGCCGGTGTGGTAAGATTAGGCGGGTTTTTTGTTATTTTCTATTTTGTATCTATCCGAAAATCTTATTTTCTTTGTGGTGTGTGCAGTAGCCCAGCCACACTGTACACACCACAAAAATAATTTCCGGATAGGTTCTTATTCAATCAGGAGCCTGTTGGCATGCCAAACCGTTTTCGCACGCAAGTACCGAACACCTTCAGCCTTCCTCGACGTATCTCTCGCCTGGGGGAGCTGGCTTACAACCTGTGGTGGACCTGGAATCCAGATGCACAAAGGTTATTCCTGCATATCGATCGGGAATTGTGGGAGGGGGTGAACCACAACCCGCTGCTGTTCCTGCGGCGTGTCGAGCGCGCCAAGCTCAACGCAGTCACTAACAACCGCTACTACCTGGAATTTTACGACCGTATGGTGCGCGCCTTTGACCAGTACATAGAGCGAGAAGACACCTGGTTCATGCGCACCTACCCTGAGCTGCGCAACCGCCCGATTGCATATTTTTCGATGGAATATGGTCTGCACGAGATATTCCCGGTCTATGCAGGTGGTTTGGGGGTGCTGTCTGGTGACCATGTCAAAGAAGCCAGTGACCTGGGATTGCCTTTTGTCGCCGTGGGGCTGTTCTATTCGGAAGGATATTTCATCCAGCGTATCACGGAAGACGGATGGCAGGAGGCGAACTACGCACCCCATCCCCTTGATGATCTGCCTATCTTACCCGTGACTGACGAGAAGGACCAGCTGCTGACCGTCACGATTGAGCTGCCTGGGCGTGTTGTGGATGCTCGTATCTGGGAGATCCACGTCGGCAGGGTGCCGCTCTACCTGCTGGATACCAATATCCCACAAAATGCGGCTGCCGACCGCATGCTCTCGTCGCGCTTATACAGCAGCGACCTTGAAATGCGCATCTCGCAGGAGATCTTGTTGGGAATTGGCGGTTTGCGGGCGCTGCGTATCTTGGGGTATAACCCCAAAGTCTGGCATATGAATGAAGGACACTCTGCCTTTTTGGTGTTGGAGCGCACGCGCGAGCTTGTTGCTGGGGGTCGCACGTTTGAGGAAGCCGTCGA
Organism: uncultured Anaerolineaceae bacterium; assembly: GCA_964525785.1. Taxonomy (GTDB): domain Bacteria; phylum Chloroflexota; class Anaerolineae; order Anaerolineales; family UBA4823; genus JAQBDA01. The sequence goes on along the minus strand of CAZGIX010000002.1, from coordinate 5,116 downwards.
GCTGGTGAGAAAATCGAACATTTTCACCACGCATACCCCCGTGCCTGCCGGCAACGATGAGTTTGCACTGTGGCTGGTAGATAAATATTTCTCACACATCTGGCCTGAATTGGGTCTGACGCGCGACCAGTTTGTTGATCTGGCACGCTATACCGTTTCCTGGGGGGATGCTTTCAGCATGCCGGTGTTGGCGCTGCGTTATTCGGAGAAACGCAATGCGGTGTCCGAGCTCCATGGCAGGATTTCTAGAATAATGTGGCATTCCTTGTGGCCTGACCAGCGGGTTGAGGATGTGCCGATCACGCATATCACCAATGGCATTCACACCGACACATGGCTGGCGAGGCGATTGGGGCATCTGTACGATCGCTACCTGGGAGCCGATTGGCGCGATCACATCGAAGAGCCAGAATTGTGGGAGCAGGTGACCAACATCCCAGACGAACAGCTTTGGTCTATCAGGCGCCACCTGAAACGCAAGCTGGCGGCGTATATCATTGAACGGTCCCGGCAGCTATGGCTACGGGGCGATGTACATCCGGCGCAGATCCTGGCGGGAGGAGTGATGCTCGATCCCTACGCTCTGACCATTGGTTTTGCCCGCCGGTTTGCTCCCTATAAACGCGCCAACCTGATACTGTGCGATCTGGACCGCTTATTAGGGCTGCTCAACCGCCCTGGTTGTCCTGTGCAGGTCATTTTTGCTGGCAAATCCCATCCCGACCATGAGAGCGGGAAGATGCTTATTCAGGATGTTTACCGGGCTGTGAAACGTTCAGAAGCCGGGGGCAGGTTGGTCTTTCTTGAAGATTATGATATGAACCTGGCGCGCTATCTGGTGCAGGGCGTGGATGTCTGGTTGAATACACCCAGGCGACCCAATGAGGCATCCGGGACTTCCGGTCAAAAAGCAGCATTAAATGGAGTGCTCAATTTCTCCATCATGGATGGTTGGTGGCGAGAGGGCTACAACGGGAAAAATGGCTGGTCTATCGGCAGTGATAAGGATTACAGCGATGCCAACCAGCAAGATCTGGCGGATGCGAAAAACCTCTACGATACGCTGGAAAATGACATTATCCCCTTATACTATCTGCAGCGATCATCAGATGGGCTGCCCGGAGATTGGATTGCACGGATGAAGGAGTCGATCCGCACTCTGGCTCCACAATTCAGCATGCGCCGGATGGTCAAGGAATACATGGAACGCCTGTACCTTCCAGTTATGCAGAGTTAGTGTCTGTCTGAAAATTATCAATTTTGGATAGATATTTAGAGGCTTTCTCAACAACATGAGGTTTTGGGGGGTGTGGGGGGGCGAAGCCGCCACACACCCCCCAAATAACCATTTTTGAGATGACTTCTAGTCAAAAGAGGTATTTAAGAAAACATGGAATTAGTTCTCTCTCCTGAGGCCTGGCTGGGAGCAGGTGTGATTTTCCTCTTGCGCGTAGGCGATATGTCCCTGGATACCCTGCGTGTCCTGGTCGTGATGCGCGGGCGAAAAGCTATTGCCTGGGTGCTTGGATTCTTTCAAGCCTCGATTTTTGTCCTGGCGATCAGCTCGGTGCTGACCAATCTGGATAATCCACTGAATGTCATTGGCTACGCGGGGGGATTTGCCACCGGCAATGTGGTTGGTATGTTGATAGAAGAACGACTGGCGATCGGGCACCTACATCTGACCATTGTCAGCTCCCGGCTTGGCAGTGCCATTACCGAGAGCCTGCGGGAACAGGGCTATGCAGTGACTGAGATCCCAGCGCGTGGAAAAGATGGCATGGTCTCATTGCTGAATGTCAGTGTGCTGCGCAAGAACATCGACGGGGTGCGCAAGCTGGTTGACCAGATTGACGCGGAGGCGTTTATCACCGCTGAAGATGTGCGCCCCGTGCGGCGAGGCTTCTGGCGGGCATAATGCATTTATGGATATAAGGTATGTGGGTTGGCTTTCAAGCCGGGCTCATCATCTTTGGACTGCGCATCATCGACATCTCGTTCTATACGATGCGCCTGATGATGCTGTCGCGTGGCTTGAAAGCCCGCGCCGCGTTGTTTGCATTTCTCCAATCGTTTACGTTTGTCGTTGCAATACGCACTGTCCTGACTAACCTGGACCAGCCATGGATCGTATTCGGCTATGCGGCTGGATTTGCTACCGGGCTGGTGGTCGGGATGCTGATCGAAGCCCGATTAGCCGTCGGGTTCACTCACCTGCGGATTATCAGCAGCAAACGAGGCAACGTGATCTGTGAAGGGCTGCGCGCTGAGGGGTATGCAGTGACCGAGATCCCGGCGCGCGGCCGAGATGGCATGGTGACGCTTTTAGAGTGCGATGTGCTGCGTAAAGATACAGGTGCAGTCACCTGCCTGGTTGAGAAGCTTGACACTGAATCATTCATCACCGCTGAGAATGTGCGCTCAGTGCGGCGGGGCTACTGGCACCGGTGATTTGCTGGTGTAGCACAATTTATTGGTTCTTATAGACGAGAACACCTAATATCAATGACATCTGTCATGTCTGAATGATGACCTTCTTAATTTGACCCGTGTGAGCAATATACGTACTATCCAGGTCAGGATTTATTGGGTTAGCCAATCGTACTGCTACAGGCTTGGATCTGGAGATCGTTCGCCGCGATCTCTAATAATCGACCTGCAGCATACAACCAAGACAGGAGAGATATGATGGCTGTTCTATTTTTGTCGCGTCTGCAGTTTGCGGCTACGACCGTCTATCACTTTTTCTTTGTCCCCTTGACGCTGGGCCTCTCGCTGCTGGTGGCTTTGATGGAGACGCTCTATGTCCGCAGCGGCAACGAAGTCTACAAGCGGATGACGAAATTTTGGGGCAAGCTCTTTGTGATCAACTTTGCCATGGGGGTCGTAACCGGCATCGTGCAGGAATTCCAGTTCGGTATGAACTGGTCGGAATATTCCCGCTACGTGGGCGATATTTTCGGCGCTCCCCTGGCAATCGAGGCGTTGCTGGCATTTTTCCTCGAATCGACCTTCCTGGGGGTCTGGCTCTTTGGATGGGACAAGCTCTCCAAGGGCGCTCACGCTGCGGCATTTTGGTTGGTGGCGATCGGTTCCAACATCTCGGCATTGTGGATCTTGATCGCCAACTCTTTTATGCAGCAGCCGCTGGGCTACGTCATTGAAAATGGGCGGGCTCAAATGACCAGCTTTTTCGAGGTTATTTTCAACCCGAATATCTTCTACATGTTCCCGCATGTCTTCTTTTCTGGCCTGGTTACGGCTTCGTTTTTCGTCATTGGGATCAGCGCCTATCACCTGCTGCGCAAAAACGAAGTCGATCTCTTCCGGCGCTCCATCCAGCAGGCAGTGGTATTTGCTGCGATCTCCACCGTGGTGGTGGCGATCAATGGGCACAGCCAGGCGCAGCACATGGTCGAGATGCAGCCAATGAAGATGGCAGCCGCGGAGGCGTTGTGGGAGACCGAAGAACCGGCCTCATTCTCCCTTATCACCGTCGGCAGCCTTAACGGCGATAGCGAGGTATTCTCCCTCCGCATCCCAAGGCTGTTATGCCTGATGGCCTATAACCAATTCGAATGCAAGATCAAGGGCATGAACGAGCTGCAGGCCGAGTTCGAGGCCCTCTCCGGGCCCGGCGATTACACCCCACCGCCGGTCATCATTTATTGGACCTTCCGTGTTATGGTGGGGCTGGGCTTTTTGATGATTGGGCTGGCGCTGTATGCCTTGTTCCTGATGATGGGAGATATGCTTCCCACACGCCCGCTGGCTTTGAAGATTCTCCAATGGGCATTGCTGCTACCCTACCTGGCGAATACCGCGGGGTGGCTGCTGACCGAGGTTGGCCGGTTCCCCTGGGTTGTATACGGGCTGGTAGCCCTGGAGGATGGCGTGTCCACGACCGTGAGTGCGGGGATGGTGGCGGTGTCGCTCATCGGGTACGTCCTGATCTACGGAGTACTGATGGCTGCTACGGTCTACCTGCTGATGAAATACGCCAAAGCTGGTCCCGCACCCGTGCACGAAACCATTCCAGCAGGCGAGGAACTGCCCTCGCTTGTCGGTGCCCAGGATTGATTGAAGAGGGAGATCTGCTATGGACCTGAACACACTCTGGTTTATTCTGATCGCTGTTCTTTATATCGGCTTTTTTGTCCTGGAGGGCTTCGATTTTGGCGTAGGCATGCTGTTGCCCTTCCTGGGCAAGGATGATACCCAACGTCGCATGGTGATCAATACGATTGGTCCACATTGGGACGGGAATGAAGTATGGCTGCTGACCGCTGGTGGGGCTACTTTTGCAGCCTTTCCGGAGTGGTACGCCACGATGTTCAGCGGTTTCTATCTGCCCCTCTTTTTACTGCTGGCGGCGCTCATCTTTCGCGGGGTGGCATTCGAATTCCGCAGCAAGGATGATAATCCAAAATGGCGTAATTTTTGGGATTGGACGATCTTTGCCGGCAGCCTGGTGGCTGCCTTGCTCCTGGGTGTGGCTTTTGCCAACCTGGTGCATGGCGTGCCGATCGATGCTGAAAAGAACTATGTCGGCGGTTTCTTCAACCTGCTCAATCCGTACGCCTTGCTGGGTGGGGTTTCCACAATCGTGGTCTTCCTGCTGCATGGAGCGCTGTTTCTGAGTATGAAGACCACAGGCGAACTAGCCGAGCGGGCGAAAAATACTGCGAGGCGTTTGTGGCTGCCAGTGGTTGTCATCCTGATCGTATTCCTCGTGGCGACATATTTTGCCACCGATCTATTGGCCAGGCTGGGAGTGAACCCGGGATTGATCCCGCTGGTTGGTATTGTGGCGCTGGTGCTGGTGGGGTATTTCTTGCGGAAGGCTCGTCTGGGTTGGGCCTTCGCGATGACATCCGTCGCCATTGCTTTTGCGCTGATGACCATGTTCCGCATCCTCTACCCGCGGGTCATGATCTCCAGCTTGAATCCGGACTGGAGTCTGACCATCTATAACGCTTCGTCCAGTCCCTATACGCTGACGGTTATGACGGTGGTCGCTCTGATCTTTGTGCCCATCGTCCTTATCTACCAGGGATGGAGCTACTGGGTCTTCCGCAAGCGCATCGAGAGCAAGAGTGATGCGCTGACATACTAG
>CAZGIX010000001.1:0-80234 GCA_964525785.1 uncultured Anaerolineaceae bacterium | reverse complement strand
TAGTTTGTCGATGTTAATGTTCTAAGAGTCTAAACCAGTTGAATGAGGCTGTAATGACATCATCGAATGACAAACGCCTGAAATCATTAATCTCTCAAATGACGCTGGACGAAAAACTCGCCCAGCTGGGTTCGTATTGGATATTTGAGCTTCAGACCCTAGGTGAGTTTGACCAGGGCAAGATTGCCAGCAAATTGAAACACGGGATCGGACAGATCACGCGCCTCGCCGGCGCGTCCACGCTCGATCCCTGTTCAGCAGCCAAAGCAGCCAATCGTTTGCAGAAATTCCTGGTGGAAGAAACCCGGCTCGGCATACCCGCGCTCTTACATGAAGAGTGCTGCTGCGGAGCCATAATGCTGGGTGGCACAATCTTCCCGCAAATAATCGGCCTGGCCGCCTCATTCCAGCCAAGTCTGGCGCACGACATGACGGCTGCGATCCGCTCTCAGCTGTTAGCGATTGGAGCCCGGCAGGCGCTTGCGCCGGTTTTAGATATCGCCCGCGATCCGCGCTGGGGGCGTACCGAGGAAACTTTCGGCGAGGATCCCACCCTTGCCAGCCACTTTGGCGTAGAGTACATCAAGGGTTTGCAGGGAAATAGTCTGACTGAAGGTGTACTGGCGACGGGCAAGCATTTTATCGGTCACAGCTTCTCACAGGGCGGTCTCAACTGCGGCCCCGTTCACATCGGTTGGCGGGAAATCTACGAAGTGTGCCTGCCGCCCTTCCAGGCTGCAGTCCGCCTGGCAGGTATCGGCGCTATCATGAACTCTTATCCCGAGCTGGATGGCGAAGTCGTGGCAGCCTCGCGGCACATCCTGACCGATATTCTGCGTAATGAGCTTGGATTCGATGGCCTCGTCGTGTCCGATTATGAAGCCGTGAGTATGATCCATAATTTCCATTATTTAGCTCCAGACTGGTCCACAGCCGCGTGCCTGGCATTAGAAGCCGGCATCGATGTGGAACTGCCGACAATTAACTGCTACGGCGACCCGCTACGTTACGCGCTTGAAGCAGGTAGGATCAGCCTAGAGACTGTGGAACAGGCTGTTTTCCGCCACCTGCAGAAGAAGGTCGAGCTCGGCCTGTTTGATAATCCCTATGTAGAAGAAGGGCGGGTGCAGGAGGTATTTGAAACGCGCCAGAACCGCGACCTTGCCCGTGCCATTGCCCGCCAGAGCATGGTTTTGCTGAAGAACGATGGCTGCCTTCCCCTGCAGAAGACAATTAAGAGCATCGCGGTCATCGGACCCAGCGCCGACGATGGACGCACCCTGCTGGGCGACTATTCCTACCCAGCCATGAAAGCACTGCTCGAACTGCGCGGCCTGTTATATACAGGTGGCGATAGGACCAATCTGAATCCCCACGCTGTTCGCGTAACGACTGTGCTGGAAGGCGTCCGGACGGCAGTGTCTGCTGAGACCCAGGTACTATATACCAAAGGCTGTGAAAACATGGACGATGATCGCAGCGGATTTGAGGAGGCAGTCAGGATCGCACGGCAGGCGGATGTGGTGGTTCTCGTCCTTGGAGACCGGTCAGGGCTTACGCCGGATTGCACGACCGGTGAAACGCGCGACAGCGCAGATCTGCGCCTGCCCGGCGTACAGGTCGATCTGGCCGAGGCGATCATTGCTACCGGCACACCGGTCGTGGCGGTGCTGGTTACCGGACGACCCTATGCCATTCCCTGGCTGGCGGAGAATGCCAACGCCATCCTTGAAGCCTGGTTACCGGGCGAGGAGGGGGGTGCAGCGATCGCAGATATCCTCTTCGGTGACTCGAATCCTGGCGGTAAGCTGCCCATCACCTTCCCGCGTGCGGTAGGTCAGGTCCCAATATTCTATTCCAGCAAACCATCAGGGATGGGGTCCTTCTGGTATAAGGATTATGTTTCTGAAAGCGTAGCGCCATTGTATCCGTTTGGTTATGGATTGAGTTATACAGATTTTAAATATAGCGACTTTTCGATCCAAGGGAAAGCGGCAACGGTGGGTGAGAGCGTAGACATCTCGCTCACACTGACCAACATTGGCGTGCTTGCAGGGGATGAAGTTGTACAGCTTTACATCCGAGACGAATATGCGAGCATCCCGCGGCCTGCGAAAGAGCTAAAGGGCTATGCTCGGGTGCAGCTGCTGCCGGGAGAATGCAAAACTATCACCTTCCACCTGCCCATAAACCAGCTGGCTTTTTATGATGATCACCTCAGCCTGGTGCTCGAAGCAGGTAAGATCGTTGTAATGGTAGGCAGCTCATCCGAGGATATCTGCCTGACCGGTGAGTTCGAGATTACCGGCGGGAGCAAAATGCCAGTCCAGGAGCGCGTGTTCTACTGCCCGGTCGATATCGAATGATGCCATCCGGGTCAAGCTGGCAGATGAGCTGGCAAGCCTGGGCTTCAAGCATGACTGCCTCCGTAAATTATCATGCCTCTGGAGGTTGTACCCATGACAAATCCATATGAACCAAAACCGGAGCACAAGTTCACCTTTGGTTTGTGGACGGTTGGCAACACCGGCACCGATCCGTTTGGTTCGGCGGTGCGCAGTAAACTCTCACCCGTCGAGCTGGTGCATCTGTTGGCAGAGGTTGGCGCTTACGGTGTGAACTTCCATGACAACGATCTGGTGCCCTTCGATGCCATACCAACCGAGCGCGATCGGATAGTAAAAGAATTCAAGCAGGCCCTGGCAGAGACCGGTCTCGTAGTTCCGATGGCAACTACCAACTTATTTGCACACCCGGTTTTTAAAGACGGCGCCTTCACCGCCAACGATCCGCAAGTGCGCAAGTTCGCCTTACAGAAGACGATGGGCGCCATTGATCTGGGCGTGGAGCTGGGAGCAAATGTGTATGTCTTTTGGGGCGGGCGCGAAGGGGTCGAGACCGACGCCTCCAAGAATCCGGTCACCGGTCTGAAGCGCTTTCGCGAGGCAATCGATTTTCTATGCGAGTACGTCCTCGACCAAAATTACAATCTAAAATTCGCATTGGAAGCCAAGCCCAATGAGCCGCGCGGCGATATTTACCTGCCTACCAGCGGAGCCATGCTAGGCTTCATCGCTACCCTGGAACATCCTGAGATGGTCGGATTGAATCCGGAAATGGCCCACGAGCACATGTCAGGATTGAACTTCCTGCATGCTGTGGCGCAAGCCTGGGATGCGGGCAAGCTCTTTCACATTGATCTGAACGACCAGAATTATGCGCGCTTCGACCAGGATTGGCGCTTCGGCTCGCAAAGCCTGAAACAATCTTTCTTCCTGGTCAAATTCCTCGAAGATGTTGGCTATACCGGGAGCCGGCATTTTGATGCACATGCTTACCGCACTGAGGATTATGAAGGTGTGAAGGATTTTGCGCGTGGCTGTATGCGTTCTTACCTGATTTTCAAGGAAAAAGCTGCCCGTTTTAACGCCGATCCTGAGATCCAGGCTTTACTGGCTGAGATCTCTCCCGAGGATCCGGCGATGGCAGGTTTTGACGGGGTGTACAGCCGCCAAAAGGCAAACGCCCTCAAGTCTTACACTTTCGACCTGACTACCCTGGCAGGACGGGGCATCCCGTATGAACGATTGGATCAGCTTACGGTTGACCTTTTGTTGGGCGTCCGCTAGCAATCCCCAATTCTAATTTATCCATTTGACTTAACGGACGACTATAACGAGCATGAGCACACCAACCTATCTGATGGGAATCGATATCTCCACGACGGGTGCCAAGGCGCTGCTGATCGACGAGCAAGGGCAGGTGGTCGCCAGCGCCACGACGCCTGTCAGTCTCTCGACGCCATACCCACTCTGGTCTGAGCAAGACCCTCTCGAATGGTGGTCTGGCGCAGTGGATAGCATCCGGCGGGTACTCGCCCTGGCTCGCACCAGTGGAAATCAGGTTAGCGCTATCGGTCTGACCGGGCAGATGCATGGGTTGGTGCTGCTTGACGATCAGAATCGCATCCTGCGTCCGGCGATCCTTTGGAACGACCAGCGGACTGGTGCAGAATGCCAAGAAATCACCGCTGCGTTAGGCTTTGACAGATTATTACAAATAACTGGCAACAAGGCACTGACTGGCTTTACTGCCCCCAAGATCCTGTGGGTGCGCAGGCACGAACCGCATATCTATGCGCAAATCGCCCATATTTTACTTCCCAAAGATTATGTACGTTTCCGCCTGACCGGTGGCTACGCAGTAGACAAAGCCGATGGGGCGGGCATGCTGCTCTTCGATCTAAACAAACGCGATTATTCGGATGAAGTCTTAGATATCCTCGAAATCCCTCGTAATTGGTTGCCTCGGACCTTTGAAGGGCCGGAGATCACCGGTACAATCTCGCTCGAAGCAGCGTCAGAAACCGGGCTGGAAGCCGGCACCCCTGTTGTGGGCGGCGGTGGAGACCAGGCAGCCGGGGCGGTGGGTGTTGGGGCAGTTACGCCCGGCATTGTGTCGCTGGTCCTGGGCACCTCGGGAGTGGTCTTTGCCACCACCCCTGCCCCACTGATCGAACCCCGAGGCCTGCTGCATGCCTTCTGTCACTCACTACCCGGCGCCTGGCATTTCATGGGTGTGATGCTCTCGGCAGCAGGGTCATTGCAGTGGTATCGCGATACTCTGGCAACGGACGTATCATTCGATGACCTGATCGCCCCGGCTCAGGATGTCGCGCCTGGCTGCGATGGACTGATTTTCCTTCCTTATCTGACCGGCGAACGCACCCCTCATCCTGACCCGCTGGCGCGGGGAGCCTTTGTTGGCCTGACAGTTCGCCACAGTCAGGCTCATCTGACGCGGGCGGTGCTCGAAGGGGTGGCTTTTGGGCTGCGGGACAGCATGGAGCTGATCAAGAAAGCCAGTCTGGGCGAAATCCAGCAGGTACGCGTCTCAGGTGGCGGCGCACGCAGCCCCTTATGGAGGCAGATCCTTTCCGATATCATGAACATCGAGCTGGTGATGGTGAATACCACCGAGGGAGCTGCACTGGGCGCGGCGATGCTGGCGGGCGTGGGCGTCGGTGTGTGGAGCAGCGTGATCGAAAGCTGCCAGGCTGTGATCCACACCACGAATCGCACCTCGCCTGATCCATCCGCCGTGAAGGTCTATCAAGAAGCCTATCCCCTTTATCAGGGATTGTATTACGCCCTCAAGCCAACCTTCGAGGCCATAGGAAGCGGTGTTTGATCCTGACTGATTTCAGCCACCAGGATTGTAGAATCAGCGTGAAAGAGTGCGTTAGGGATTCAGGAGCCTGCCTGGCCCAATTCTATATTATGACCAACCATCTGACCACCATCAATAATGAAGACGCTGCCGGTGGTGAAGCTTGAAGCCTGGGATGCAAGATAGAGGGCAATTCCAACCAGCTCGCCGGCTTCAGCCATGCGGTGTTGAGGGATCATTTTGGTTATGGCCGCATGGAGGTCCTCATTTTCCCATAAAACTCGGCTGAATCTGGTTTTGATGAACCCAGGTGCAATGGCGTTGACCTGGATATTGTATTCAGCCAGCTCCACAGCCAGAACTTGGGTCAGCATCAACACACCCGCCTTGCTCACCCCATAGATGCCCATCCCCGTCTGAGGTTTTATCCCGGCAATCGAGGCCATGTTGATGATTTTACCGCCGCCCCGGTGCATCATGCTGCCAACACAAGCCTTGACCATGCGGAAATAACCCACCAAATTCACATCCAGGATTTTCTGCCAATGGCTCTCTTCGGCGCTCAAGATTGGCCCAAAATGTGGGTTGGTTCCAGCATTATTGACCAGAACATCAATGCCGCCAAAGACTTCGCTTGCCTTAGCGACCAGATTTTCGATTGCCGCCTGGTCTCCCGTATGCGCTGCTAGTGGGAGCGCATCACCACCAGCTGCCTGGATCTTGCCAGCAATAATATCAAGGTCTGGCTGTTTGCGGCTGCTTAACACCACCCTGGCACCGCTGGCAGCGTAAGCCTCCGCAATCGCTTGCCCAATTCCGCGCGATGCGCCGGTGATCAAAGCCACTTTCCCATTCAAATTGAAATCAGGAGCAGCGATCATGTTCGCTCAGCCTCCATTTCTCATCTTGCACTCAAGGTATCTATCCTTGCACATCAATGACAAGCCGATATCACTGTATGCAGTTATTTCGTAATTGATGTGTTGGCTTCCAACCATTCCTTGACCTGGTCAGGACCCTCCATCTCGATCGCTGCCTGTGCAATCTGCCTGGACTCTTGCATGGTCAGGCCCTGCACGATCTGCTTGACCAGCGGGATGGATGGCGGATTCATGCTCAATTCATCCAATCCCAGACCGAGCAGCAGCGGTATAGCCAGCGGCTCGCCCGCCAATTCCCCGCACATACCGACCCATTTTCCCCTTTGGTGGGCGACCTGGACCACGTCCCTGATCAGCCGTAGCACCGCCGGTTGGAAGGCATCTGCCAGAGCAGACACAGCGCTGCTGGTGCGATCCGCTGCCATGGTGTATTGGCTCAAGTCGTTGGTGCCAATGGAAAAGAAATCGACCTCCGCTGCCAGCCTGTCAGCCATGATCGCGGCTGCGGGGGTCTCTACCATGATACCCACCTCGACCTTAGAAGCCATCGGTTGACCGCGTTCTTTAAGCTCCAGCCGGCACTCTTCCAGCAGTGACCTGGCAGCGCGCAATTCTCCCACAGTTGCGACCATGGGGAACATCACCTTCAGGTTTCCTTCTGCACCGGCCCGGAGTGCAGCTCTCAGCTGGGGCTTGAAAATATCCGGGCGTGCCAGGCACAGCCGGATCGCACGAAATCCGAGGAAGGGGTTCACCTCCCTGGGAAGATCCAGGTAGGGCAGCTCCTTATCACCCCCAATGTCCAGAGTGCGCAGAACAACCGGTTTCTCACCGAAAAGATCCAGGATTGCACGGTAAGCCTGATAGTGCTCCTCCTCATCAGGTATTTGCATCCGATCCAGATAAAGGAATTCGGTGCGTAACAAGCCAACGCCTTCCGCCCCTAATTTCAGGGCCAGCCCAGCGCCTTCAACATTGCTGATATTAGCTGCCACTTCAATCCGCTGGCCATCACGCGTCACCGCGGCCTGCTCTACCAGCCTGCCAGACTCTACGCCTATGGCTGCCTGCCTGATCGCCTGCTCGCGCAAGAGAGCTGTATTGTCTGCATCTGGCTCAAGAAGCAAAGTCCCTGTGCTCCCATCGATGGCGAGCGGGCAGCCATCTGGTATGCCCAATATTTCTTCCCCCATGCCTACCACCGCGGGTAAGCCCAGTTCACGCGCCAGGATAGCCACATGCGATGTAGGTCCACCCCCTGCGGTGCAGAAGCCCAATACCAGTGTTTTATCAAGGGAGATCGTATCTGAGGGGGTCAGCTCATCCGCCAGGATGATCGCAGGCTGCAACAATCCCTTGTCAGGAGAATCATACTGCCCGGACAGGATGCGCACCAGGCGCATTCCTATGTCACGAATATCTGCGGCGCGAGCGCGCAGGTATTCATCTGCCAATCCCTCCAGCATACCGGCAAATATCTCAGTGGCATCCATGACGGCAACTTCGGCTTTGAGCGCTTCGTGGACGATCTTCCCCTTGATCGCTGCCAGGTATTCGGGATCTTCCAGCATCATGGCTTGAGAATCGAAGATGGCAGCCGTTCCAGCATCGACCTGCCCGTACGCTTTTTCCGATACCGTGGCTACTTCACGGCGAGCTTGCTCCAAGGCGTTAGCGAGGCGCTGATCCTCAGCCAGGGGATCAAGCGCTACGCAGCGTTTAAGGCGCAGCATCCCTTTCTTGAATTGGAAGGCAGGTCCGAACGCTATCCCCCTTGAAGCGGGGATGCCGCGCAAGGTCCTCATAGCGGCTCTCCGAAATTGCCCTCCACCAGTTCTCTGAGGCTATCCAGGGCTTGCGAGGCATCTTCCCCTTCAGCAAGGACCGTTATTACCGCCCCCTTGGTTGCCCCTACCGTCATGATGCCCAAGATGCTCTTGGCGTTCACTTCATGCTCGCCATAGCGGATTTTGATATTGGATTTATAGCTACTGGCAGTTTGGACAAACAAGGCTGCCGGACGAGCGTGCAAGCCAGCCACATGGTGAATCGTCAAGATGATCTCTGGCATTCTAAAGCTCCTTCAGCAGGAAGGGGTGTAAAAACAAGCGACCCAGGAGGGTGAGCCACGACCTTTATGGCATCAAATAACGACCCTGCCAAGTTGCCTGTGGCAAAATTCTCAAATTGATACTATACTATATAAATTGCAGGGAACTCTAGTGAATTCCTAAGCTCGTTGGAAAAATTAAGACGCATTCCAATATAGACGTAAGAGCCCAATAACAAACCAGGAGATGAAGAGAAAGGAGGGTTTGCGAAACAAAAAACATCGCCGCAATCACCGCAGATGTTCTTCGCTCGATTGTCAGGTTTTCACTAAGCACGCCTCATTCACATAATCACTGCATCGAATAAAGAGATACAACCCGGAGGATATCATGTTAACCAGTCGTACCAAATCTGCGCTGGCTCTTAGCATCTCGGTTTTGGTTATGCTGAGTCTACTTCTCAGCGCTTGTGCTACGCCGACTGCCGAGGTCAAGGAAGTTGTGGTCACCAAGGAAGTCATTGTTACCCAAGAAGTCGAAGTTGAAGTGGAAAAGATCGTCACCGAAGAGGTGATCAAGGAAGTGCTGGTCACCCCGACTGCGGTCCCGGAAAAAGCCCCCACGCCCGGCGGCACCTTGATCGTGGCCCGGGCTGGCGATATGACGGGCACAGATCCGCACAAGCAGACTGCCTTCACCTCATTCCGGGTGCTCGAGCACATCTACGATCCGCTGCTCACCCTGGACAAGGACATGAACGTGATCCCCAACCTGGCGGAATCGTGGGAATGGTCGAACGAGAACAAAACCCTGACCATGATGCTGCGCCAGAATGTTGTCTTTCACAACGGCGATCCGATGACCTCTGCCGACGTCAAAGCCTCTTACGAACGCATCTTGAATGAGGAAACCGGCGCGGCGGCGCGCTCCTTCTTCACCTCGATCGAATCGATCGAAGCGCCGGATGATTACACTGTAGTCTTTAATCTAACAGCGCCCAATGCTGCCATTCTGGCCGCCATGACCAATCCGAACTCAGCCATCCTGTCCAAAAAACTGCTGGATAGCGGCTGGGACCCGGCTTCCGAGGCAATCGGCACCGGCGCGTTCAAGCTGGCCCAGTGGGAGCCTGACAATATTCTGATCCTTGAAAAGAACCCGGATTTCTGGATCGAAGGCCTGCCGTATCTTGATTCGATGGAGTTCCGCACCCTTCCGGATGAGGCCTCTATCCTGGCTGGCCTGCGAGCTGGCACAATCGATTGGGCGTTGATTAACAACCCGCGTGTAGGCATTGTCGCTGCCGGCAGTAGTGGTCTGGTGGTCGATAAAGCCACCGCCCTGGCCTACCATGTGCTCCAGCTCAATGCGAATCGCCCGGTGTTCTCGGACGTGCGCGTGCGCCAGGCGATCTCCTGCGCCATCGACCGCCAGCAGGTGCTCGACACCGCTTCGCTGGGCGAAGGACAGGTGACCGCCCCAGCAACGCCACCCTTCTACCAGGCGCCTGCAGATGAGCTGTTCTGCTATACCAAGGATATTGAGAAAGCTAAGGCATTGCTGGCTGAGGCCGGAGATCCGGAGGTGAAATTCACAATCATCGCCGCCACGGATGAGCCGCCGACCGCCGTCGCAGAGGCCCAGAACATCCAGGCTCAGTTAGCTGAGATCGGTGTCACGGTCGAGATCGAGACCCTCGAACTGGGCGTGTACGTCGACCGCTGGTTGAAAGCCGACTTCGATGCTGCCGCAGCTTTGAACGGCGGCAATCCCGACCCACACAACATGTTCTTCCGCTACTGGCACAGCACCGGCAACCTGAACAGCGTAGCAAGCTACCAAGACCCGGCGATTGATCCGCTTTTGGAGCAGGCAAGCTCGATCACCGACCCGGAGGAGCGCAAAGCGATCTACATCGAAGTGCAGAAAATGCTCACCGAGGCGGTCCCATGGGTATGGCTGTACACTGGCTACGAATACCGCGCCATGCAGCCCTATGTAAAAGGCTTCACCGGCCTATCCAACGCCTCTACCATCTACCTGCGGGAAACCTGGCTTGATAAGTAAGCGCCAGATTCAAAGATATTAAGCTGCCCAAACATCATCACCATTGGACTGCTGGCTGTTCAAATCACAGCCAGCAGTCCTAAACCGATCATTCAATGTCTTCCTACATCGTCAAACGCATATTAGTGCTGATCCCTACAATGCTGGGCATCTCGATCATCGTATTCCTGGTAATGCGATTGATCCCCGGCGATACGATCAGCGCCATGATCGGCACCCAGTATAAACTCACTGAAGCGCAGGCAGAGGCGCTGCGACGCTATTACGGCCTGGATAAACCACTGCTGGAGCAATATTGGTTGTGGCTGACCGCAGCACTGCGGGGGGATTTTGGATTATCAGTGCGCACCGGACGACCGGTGTTAAGCGAGATCCTCAGCCGCTATCCGCTCACCCTGGAACTGGCTTTGCTCGCCATGGTGATCGCCGTCATAGCAGGCATCCCGGTGGGAATCCTGTCGGCGGTGCGGCGCAACTCGGTTATAGACCTGGGCGGCAGGCTGTTCTCCCTAGTTGGCCTGGCTATGCCCAGCTTTTGGATGGGCACGCTGATTATTTACGTCCTTTCAGTTTATTTTCACATATTGCCTAACTCGGGTTTCTATGTCAGCTTCGCCGAAGATCCGATTGAGAATCTAAACCAAATGATCTTCCCGGCGCTGACCCTGGGCTTTGCTTTCAGCGCGGCGGTGATGCGCACTACTCGTTCTGCCTTGATGGAAGAACTGGGCAAGGATTACGCCCGCACCGCGCTCGCCAAGGGACGGACACAGAGCCAGGTGATTTTGCGGCACTGTTTGAAGAACGCTCTGATACCGATCATCACCCTGGTCGGATTCGAAACCGGCTACTTGTTCGGCGGTGCCATCATCGTAGAAGAAGTGTATGCCATGCCAGGTGTGGGCCGCTTGCTGCTTGGGGCGATCAACCAGCGCGATTACGCCCTGGTGCAGGGGACAATTTTATTTATTGCCCTTAACTTTGTGTTCGTCAACCTGATTGCTGACCTGACCTACGCACTGGTCAACCCCCGCATCCGCTATGAATAACACACCTTTCAGGCGCTTTACGCGGCGTATGTGGCAAAACAAAAGTGGGATGCTGGGCCTGACGATCATCCTGGTCTACCTGGTGGTGGCTATCTTCGCTGTCCGCCTGGCCCCGTATTCGCCAATTGAGCAGAATGCCGGTGACAGATTGCAAGCTCCCAGCGCTACCCACCTGCTGGGTACCGACGAGTTTGGCCGCGATATCCTCAGCCGGCTTATGCACGGCGCGACCAATTCGCTGCGCATCGCACTGATCTCGGTCTCGATCTCCTTCGTGATTGGCACATTCCTGGGGGTTATTGGCGGTTATTTTGGCGGCTGGCTGGATAACCTTATCATGCGTATTGCCGACCTGCTATTTTCATTTCCAGCCATATTGTTGGCGCTCTCTATTGCAGCTGCTCTCGGCCCGGGAATGCGCAATACCATCCTGGCAATATCGGTAGTTTATCTACCGATCTTCGCCCGCGTGGCACGCGGCGCTGTCCTGATCATCAAGGATATGGATTACATCGAAGCAGCTCGCAGCCTAGGAGCCAGACCTCCCATGATCATCGGCACCCACATCTTGCCCAATGCCATCGCTCCGTCGATTGTGCAAGTCAGCCTGGCGCTCTCCTGGTCGATCCTGACCGAAGCCGCGCTGAGTTTCCTCGGACTGGGTACCCTACCGCCCAACCCTTCCTGGGGGAGTATGCTCAGTGAGAGCCGCACCTTGATGGAAATTGCCCCTTGGATGGCATTCTCCCCTGGCATGGCAATTATGCTTGGCGTACTCGGTTTTAATTTGTTCGGCGATGGACTGCGAGATGTGCTCGATCCCCGTATGCAAACCGGGATTAAGGCATGATCGTACGTCCGATGCAGCCGGAAGATGCCATTATTTGCGCCCAATGGATGGCAGAGACCCCACTGTGGCAGCGGTATGGTGTTACGCAGACCAGCGCCCAGCTGCGCTTCGAGCTCGCTCTACAACACCAGGCTACCATTGCTGTCGCTGAGCGTGAAGAGCCAGGGGTGGGGTTCAAACCGATCCTGGGATTTGTCTGGTATGCCGTGCGCGGCGCTTTCGAGCGCAGCGGTTATATTCCTTTGATCGGCGTGGCTCCGGGAAGATACAACCAGGGGGTCGGCGCGGCGCTAATGGATTATGCTGAAGGGCAGGTTTATCAGCAAGTCGGCGAGCTGTTCTTGCTGGTTTCGGATTTCAATAAGCCCGCCCAGCGTTTTTACCAGCGGCGCGGCTTCATTCAGGTGGGCGTGCTGCCGGATTACATCTTGCCCGGGATCAGCGAACTGATCTATTACAAGCGCCGTCCCAGCGGCGGAAAGTGAAAACGCGGAGGCGGTTAGATTGAGCGAAGCTCCAATACCTTCACCTTCGGGCTACCGTCTGGATGCGTTTATCCATTCCCAACTGGGAGTTGTGTTCCCGTCATGCGTTCAATTAATCCAACGGGCGGGCGAGCTGATCTGGCACCAGGCGTACGGGTATCTGGATCCGCAGGAAGAGAATTATCCAGCACAGCTCGATAGCCTATACGATCTGGCTTCGCTGACCAAGCTATTCACCGCTACGACCTTCATGCGCCTGGTTGAACGCGGCCTGGTCGGCCTGGATATGCCCGTCGGTGAAGTGCTGCCTGCCCTGCGCGGTCAACGCCAGATCGGTGCAGCGGAAGATCCCCTTAAGAACATCCGTCTGGACCCAGATCGGCATTATTCCGGGTTGCCCGTCGATCTCCGACAGGTCACATTTCGCCGCTTGCTCACTCACACCTCCGGGCTGGCTGCCTGGCGCAGCCTCTTTGCCATTGGCGGCAGAACAGGTCCGGTCCCGGTGCCACATGAGACTCCCGACGAGCTGCGCCGCCAGCGCCTGGAGGCGGTTTACGGGTATGATTTTTTCTACCCACCCGGCGAGCAGGTTGAATACAGCGACCTGGGATTCATCCTGTTGGGTGAAGCCATACAAACACTGACCGGAAAGCCGTTGGAAGATACCCTATACCAGGAGGTGATCCAGCCACTGGGGTTGAATACCACGCTGTACAATCCGCTGGCCCACGGAGTGAAGTCCGAGCGCATTGCCCCGGCGGAGGTGTGCGCCTGGCGCCACCGGCGCCTGGTGGGCGAAGTCGATGATGAGAATGCCGCCAGCCTGGGTGGAATATCCGGGCATGCCGGGCTTTATTCAACAGCCCAGGAGGTCGCCAGATTGGGCCAGATGTACCTGCAAGAAGGCTGCCATCAGGGTGTGCAGCTGCTGGCCCCCGAGACAGTGGCGGAGATGACCCGCGAACAAGCTGCCTGGAACGGCCTACGGCGTGGGCTGGCATTCGTCCTGCCTACGACCCACGCCTGTTCCTGCGGAACACGATTCAGCCAGAATAGCTACGGACACACCGGCTTTACCGGCACATCGTTATGGGTGGACCCTAAGCGTTCCCTGGTTGTGGTAGCCATGACCAACCGGGTGTATTACGGGCGCGGCTCGGATGCTATCCAGAATTTTCGCCCTGCCCTTCACGACCTGATCATCGAAACACTGTTAGAAGGATAAGGAGCCGCATGCTCGTCCTTGGAATGATCTCCGGTACTTCAGTTGATGGCATCGACGCCGCCCTGGTCGATATCCAGGGCGCGCCTCCGACATTGAATGTCAGCTTACGATCTTTTACCTGTGTGCCGTTCACCCCGGAGCAGCGCCGCCAGATTTTCGAGCTGTTCGATCCGACTACCGCCCCTGTAGACAAGGTCTGCCAGACGAACTTCGCCATCGGTGAATGGTTTGCAGAGGCGGCCCTGCAGGCTATTCAAACAGCCGGCATGCAGCCCGACCAGGTAGACATGATCGCCTCCCACGGGCAAACCGCCTACCACTGCATGGAACCGCAGAGGCCGATCAAGTCCACCCTGCAGATCGGTGAGGCGGCGGTGATCGCCGAGCGAACAGGCATCACCACGATGGCCGATTTTCGCGTGGCAGATGTTGCCGCTGGGGGACAGGGCGCACCGCTGGTCAGTTATGTAGATTGGCTGCTGTACCGCCACCCATCCCGGGCGCGGGCCGTGCAGAATATCGGCGGCATCGGCAACGTTACCTACCTCCCAGCCACAGCTTTACCCGAGCAGGTAATCTCCTTTGATACCGGTCCCGGCAATATGATGATCGATTACGCAGCTCAGCGTGCCAGCGACGGCGCTTTAACATTTGACCGAAATGGACTGCTGGCGTCTCAGGGACAGGTAAACACAGCTCTGCTGGAGCAGCTGATGGCTCATCCCTACCTGTCTCAGCCGCTGCCGAAGACCGCCGGACGGGAGCAGTTCGGCGTATTCTTCGCTCGCCAGATCTGGGAGCAAGGAGCGCAGGGTGGACTGGCTGGGGTGGATATCCTGGCGACACTGACCGCCTTCACCGCGGCCTCGATTACCGACAGCTACCAGCGTTTTCTGACTGGTCCGGTGGATGAGGTCATCGTGGGAGGCGGTGGTGCCAGCAACCCCACACTGCTGCGCATGCTGGCTGAACGGCTGCCCAATACCCGAGTTTTACGCCAGGAGGACCTGGGCTACCTGAGCGATGCCAAGGAGGCCATCGCTTTTGCGATCCTGGCTTACGAAGGACTGCACGGCCGTCCTGGCAATTTACCCAGCTGCACGTTTGCCCGCCACCCGGCTGTGTTGGGGAAGATCACTCCGGGGACCAATTACCGCCAGCTGCTGCGCAGCTTGCCAGAGCTATGAGATCAAACCGCTTATTTACCCGACTTTGAGCCATGCCTGAAGCCATTACAGAATCACTCAACCAAGCGACTGCCTCTATCGATACCCTCAGCACACTGGAGATCGTCACGCTGATCAACCAGGAGGATGCTCGTGTAGCTGCTGCTGTGCAAGCCGAGCTGGAGTACATCGCCCGCGCCGTAGACATCATAGTAGAACGCCTGGAGGCCGGCGGAAGGCTGTTCTATTTCGGAGCCGGTACCAGCGGACGTCTGGGGGTGCTGGATGCCTCCGAGATGCCGCCCACGTACAGCACCCCGCCCGAACTTGTGCAGGCCTTCATCGCCGGCGGCGATCGCGCCCTGCGCCAATCGGTAGAAGCCGCCGAAGACGATGCAGCTGCCGGGCGCCAAACTGTCGCGGCGGCTGGCGTAGGAGAAAAGGATGTAGTCGTCGGGATCACAGCCAGCGGCGGTGCGCCCTGGGTGCTCGGGGTAGTTGAAGCATCCCGCCAGCGCGGCGCGGCAACGATCGGTCTGGTATGCAATCCTGCCGGCGCTTTGGTCTCCCAGGTAGATGTGGCTATTGCACCTGTGGTAGGCCCTGAAGTCATCGCCGGTTCGACCCGCATGAAAGCCGGCAGCGCCCAAAAGATGGTCTTAAACATGCTTTCGACCGCGGCGATGATCCGTCTGGGGAAAGTGTACGGCAACATGATGGTAGATATGCGCGCCAGCAACCAGAAGCTGCGAAAACGAGCCCTGGATATGGTCATGAGGATCACCGGCGTCAGCGCCGAATCTGCCGGGCAGGCGCTCCAGGCCAGCGGCTACGAGATCAAGCCTGCCCTGGTAATGCTCCTGGCAGGCATCAACCTGGATGAAGCGCGCCACCGTTTAGAGCATGCCGGCGGGCGGGTGCGCTTGGCGCTCGGCAAGCACCGATAATAGGATATGAGCAACGTAGAGCAGGTTTTTCAAGCACGTTTTGAGCTACTGCTCAGCAGCGGACTGGTTAGCCAGTCTTCGATTTCTGCAGCCCTGGATACCCTGCGCCAGGTTGAGCGGAAGACTGGCATCGATCTGGACGAAGGGCTCGGAGCGCCGCTGGCAACGCACCTGGCAATGGCGCTCAAGAGGCTGGAGCAAGGCGAGGTCCTCCAGCCTGCCCCGGGAGTCCTCTGGCAAGAGCTGCAAGGCTATCCGGCGCAGCTGGAACTGGCAAAATCTTTGATAGCCGGGCTGGAACAGCGCCTGGGCATGATGATCCCGCCTGACGAAGCCGGATTCGTCGCCCTGCACTTGGCCCGCATCGCCCTGGCAGTGGAAAACCGGACCGAGCCAGCCAACCCATCCATCCCGGAGGATCGATGATCCGCATCGTAGTGTCTGGATTGTGCACCAATGAGATCTGCCGCCTGGCGTCTGGCCTGGGCGGCGAGAGGGTTTCTGTACACGAGGCAATCGACATCACAGGCGCCACTGAAGTCTCCCAGGGCCGGGCAGACTACTATTTCGGCGCCTGTGCCACCGGGGCGGGCGGTGCGCTGGCGATGGCGATCGCTATCCTCGGGTATGACCGATGCTTTACCGCCAGCATGATCGGGAGTGTGCCGAAAGAAGCCGAGATACAAGCCGCGGTTGCCAGCGGGAAGCTGGCTTTCGGATTTACGGTGGACCATATCGACAGCACGGTGCCTATGCTGATCACAGCCATCCTGGCTCACCATCGAGAGGCGGGCAATAGAGAGCAGGGATCTTAGTATCTTATTGTCTGCAATTTCCTGGATTCCGGTCGTCATCACTGCTGCAGCAGGCGCGCTGGGCGCATGGCTGGCAAACCGCGGTATTGCAGTTTACCATGATGGTTTGCGTGCCATGCTGCCCGAGGTGGCGGCTGGTCGTATGCTGCCTCGCCAGTTGGCTTCAACTTCTTTCAAGCTGAGCATTGGCCTGCTGATCGCTTTCGCACTGCCTGTCTCGCTGGCGTCTGGCATTTTACTTATACACGCTCTATGGCTGGGAGCAGACCTGATCGGCATCTGGTTCGCCAGCCATAACATGCCCGAACATGTCCAGGGCTGGAAAACCCGGCTGGGTCAAGTGGGTGCCGGCGGAGCAGGTGCATTATATGGCGCGCTGCTGATGCTCGGACTGCAGGGCTTCAATTACCTGGCAGGGCAGCTGCCCGTGCCGCTGGACGCCACCCGGTTAGCATTCAGTCAGCCGGTTGTCTTCAGCTTTGCCGCTTTCCCGGCTATCGGGCTTGCTTATCAATACGGGCTGCGCACCGGAGCGCTGGCATTTGTGGGCATCCTGCTGACGCGGCTGGCTGCCGATTGGCTTGGGCTGGTACAGCCGGATGTCTGGGCTCTGGCGTGCGGGCTGCTTTTCGTCACCCTGGCAGCCTTACGCGAACGCCGACCAAATCTTCCAGGTAATGAGCTGCATTTCGAAGCCCAGTTCAAGCGGCTGCGCCGCCGGCTGCCGCTGATTGCCATTTTGGGTATGCTTTACGGCCTGGCTGCCCAGCATCTGGCGCTGGTCGAAGGACCACAATCGCTGCTGGCAATATCCGGTGGCTCACGAACCGCAGCCCTAGCCATCAGCCTGGCACGGGCGCTGGCTTTCACGCCCATCAAGGGCATGGCGGTGCTGACATCGGGAGTATTTGTCACCGATGGATTGGGCTTCGCCTGGACTGCCGGGCTGGCTGCTCCGCAGCCCTGGAGTGCGGCACTGCTGGGCGGCCTGGCAATGAGCGTGGAGGTGCTGGCACTAGGCCTGCTGGGAAGCCTGCTGCAGCGTTATCCTGGATTAGTGAAGGCAGCCGGGACCATGCGCACGGCGATGACGCGCTTGTTGGAGGCAGCTACCCTGGTTGGCGGCATGCTGGCAGCGGAAAACCTGGTGCCCGGCTATGGATTCCTTTGCGTTGCCGGATTGGCAATGATCAACGAAGCCACCGGCACCCCCTTGCTACGCATTGCAGTGGGTCCGGTAGCCATTCTTCTCGCATGGGCAGCCGCCAATGCCCTGACGTTCATGGTGTAATACCTTCGATCGGAGTCCATCTAAGCTATGCGGACATATCCATTAGAGCAGCTCTCATTAGATGCAGCCACCCAAATGCAGTTTCACCTGGTGGAGGCTATCACCCGCCATTTTGATGGCCGAGCCATTCTTCAAGCCGGGGACTACGGATTGTGGCAAGGAGCCGGGCGGCCACAGGCTACTCAGCGGGTCGAAGAGACGCTGGCAGATTTCTTCGAAGCTGAAGCTGCCTGCCTGACACGCGGCGCCGGAACCGGCGCGCTGCGGCTGGTATTGATGGCGCTGCTGCACCCTGGGGGTAAGCTGCTGGTGCACCAGGCGCCTGTTTACCCGACAACCGATGCGACAGTCAGGGCCATGAGCTTGCAGCTGGTGCGGGCTGATTTCAACGATCTGCCAGCTATCCAGCGAGTCGATCCAAGGGGCATCGAGTGCGCCTTGATCCAGCACACTCGCCAGCGGATAGACGACTGCTATCAACCGTCGACGGTCATCCAGGCGATTCGGGCTGCGCTTCCCGAAGCACAGCTGGTCGTGGATGACAACTACGCGGCTCTGAGGGTGGCAAAGATCGGCATCCAGCACGGATCACACGTCTCCACCTTCTCGCTGTTCAAGCTGTTGGGACCCCAGGGAGTAGGTTTAATCCTCGGGAACGGGCAGCTGATCAGTCGAATACATAAGATGAATTATTCGGGGGGGACACAGGTGCAAGGTCCGGAGGCCATGGAGGCTCTGCGCTCCCTGGTCTTCGCCCCGGTCGCCCTAGCAATCCAGGCGGAGGTAGTTGCAGAAGTTGCCAGGCGGCTGAATACCGGCGAGGTGGCAGGTGTGCGCCAGGCGTATATCGCCAATGCCCAGTCGCGCGTAGCGTTAGTCGAGCTGGAACGGCCGCTGGCACCGCAGGTGGTAGAGTGCAGCGCAGCTTACGGCGCAGCCATCCATCCGGTAGGCGCAGAATCGCGCTATGAAGTGGCCCCGCTGTTTTATCGAGCATCGGGGACATTCTTAGCTGATGCGCCAGAACTCGCCGCACACCTCATACGCATCAATCCCATGCGCGCCGGCGCCGATCTCATTCTCACTATACTGCGCAACGCGCTGCGGGACTGCCAGGGAGGTTGAGGTGTTCCTGCAAGCCCTCTTGGTGCACAACCCAGCTTTGGTCGATGCTGCTTTTCAGCTACTCGAAGGCGGGCAGATTCCACCTAACTGCTACGTGATCGACCTGCAGACCGTAGAGCGCAACGCGGCTATACTGAGCCAGGCTGCCCGCCAGCATCAATTGGAGCTGTATTTCACAACCAAGCAGGTCGGCTTCAACCCACTGGTAGCCGGACGTGTTCACCGGGCGGGCATCGCTAAAGCTATCGCCATCGACGCCTGGGAAGCCCATATTCTGTCTCTAAACCGCATTCCGATCGGTCACCTTGGACACCTGGTGCAGCCGCCGGATATTATGGTGCCGGCTCTGCTGCGCCTGGAGCCGGATTATATAACGGTTTTCAGCCTGGAGAAAGCTGAGCGTATCTCGCAAGAAGCCCGGCAAATCCAGCACCCAATAAGGCTGCTGCTGCGGGTGATCGCACCAGGCAACACCTTCCATCCCGGGCAGGAGGGAGGCATCCAGCTGGATGAGCTGGTTGGGACAGCCAGTCAGATAGCACGGCTGCCGGGTATCCGTGTGGCGGGAGTAACTTCCTATCCTTGCCTGCAGGTTGATCCAGAACGCCGGGCGCTGATCCCGACGCAAAACTTCTATACGATCCTGCAAGCGGCTGAAATCCTGCGCTCTGAGCTGGGTTTATCAATCGAACAGGTTAACGCTCCAGGGCATACCTGTGTGGCAGCGATGTCCTTGTTGGCTGAAATGGGAGCCACCCACGGTGAGGTTGGGCATGCCCTGACCGGCACAACCTACCTGCACGCCGGGCTGGACCAGCCCGAGCTTGAATCCCTGGTCTATGTCAGTGAGATCTCGCACTGTGATGAGCAGCACGCCTATGCTTTTGGCGGTGGGCTGTATCGCCGGGCACGGGCACGCCAGGCGCTGGTCCAGGATGAGGGCGGCCAACGCTTTCTGTCCGACCTGCTGCAGTTCGATCCTACGGCAATCGATTATTATTTGACCCTCCAACAACAGGCTGGAATGCGCCTGCAGGTTGGCGCCAAGGTGCTGATCGCAGCGCGGGCGCAGGTCTTTGTCAGCCGCTCGATGGTCGCCGCAGTTGACGGCATCCAGGAAGGTGCGCCGCAGCTGGCAGGCCTGTACGATGCATGGGGACGGCCCGTGGAAAGGTTCTGGTGAGCATGCGAGCGGTTCTGCTGGTCATCGATGCACTGGGGGTCGGTGTCATGCCGGATTTCGCTCAAGAGCGCCCGCTGGACGCCGGGGCGCACACCCTGCGCAGCGTGCTGCAAGCCAATTCAGACCTGAAGATCAACACATTGCTCCGCTTGGGGTTGGGCAAGCTGGTGGAGACCTCATCCCTTGGACATACTATCTCAGATCAACCGCTGGCCAGCTACGGGATCTGCCAGCTGGCCTACCCTGGTGCAGATAGCTTTTTGGGGCACCAGGAGATCATGGGCACCATCCCCAAACCGCCTGTCAAAACGTTAATGAGTGAGGCCTCCCCACACATCGAGCAGCGCCTGGTTGAAGCAGGCTACCGCGTGTGGCGACCACTGCCAGGAACCGACCTGCTGCTTGTGGAGGAGGCGCTGGTCATTGGCGATAACCTGGAGGCCGACCCAGGCTTGAATATCAACCTGACGGTGGCTACTGACATCATCGATTTCGCTGAAGCCCTGCGCATCGGACGGATCGTGCGCCAGTGCGTACTCGTCAGCCGGGTGATCGTCTTCGGCGGGCCGGGTATTGACATCGCACACATTTTGCGCCACGCGCACCAGTATCCCAATGGTCAGTCTGGAATAGACAGCCCAGGAGTAGGTGTCTATAACGAGAACTTGCTGGTCCAGCACCTGGGCTATGGTGTAGATCCAGACCAGCAGGCAGCCTCGATCGTCGCCAAAGCCGGCCTGCCGGTCACGCTGATCGGCAAAATGGCAGATCTGATCAGCTGTAGAGGAGCAAAGAAAGATCCATTGGTGCCCACCCCAGCGGTCATGCAGGCGGTGCTGGAAGCGTTCCGATCTGAGCAGGCAGGCCTGGTAGCTGCGACGGTCCAAGAGACCGATCTGGCAGGTCATACCGGCGATGCCGCTCGCTTCGGCGCCCTGCTGGAAACCGTTGACCGCAGCCTGGCTGAGGTGCTGGCGGAGACCAACGCATCGGATCTGCTGATCATCTGCGCTGATCACGGCAACGATCCCAACGTCCATCCTGGGCAGCACACCCGTGAGCAGGTACCCCTGCTGGTCTACCAGAAAGGGCAGCCAGCTGTCGATTTGGGAACCAGGCCTACCCTAGCCGACATCGGCGCAACATTGAGCCGCTACTTCGGTCTGGGGAGCACCCAAGATGGGACGCCTATTTCAATTCGCAATGCCGCGCATGTAGAGTGATCCATGCCGCGCGGATGAGCATGCTTCGAGGATAAATGGAATGAGATTACGAATATTGACCGGCCAAGAAGTTGATCAGATCCACCAGGCCTCTGTCTGGCTGTTGTCTGAGCACGGACTGCGCTTTATGAGCCAACGCGCCTTGCAGGTCTTTGCCGACGCCGGAGCGAACGTAGATATTAGCCATCAGATCGTGCGCATCCCGGAAGCCCTGCTGGACAGATCCCTGGCTGCTGTCAGTGGGCGCTTCCGGTTGTGGGACCGGGATGGCAAGGCGATGCTGGACCTGCAAGACGGGCAGATGCGCGGCCATAACGTTGGCGGCTGCGTGCGCGTCTACGATTTCAAGGCCAAGCGCACCAGGCCAGCCAGCCAGCAGGACCTGGAACGCATGACACTGCTGATCGACGCCCTGGAGAATATCCATGTCTGCCGTCCGGTGGTCTACCCGGCCGATTTCCCGAAAGACAAGTGGGATATCTTCACCGCCGCTACGATGCTGCAGTACACCATCAAGCCATACGGCGTCAGCGCCTACAGCCCGGAGAACCTGGCGCTAATCCTGGAGATCACGAGCGGCATCGCCGGTAGTACGGTGGAATTTCTCCAGCGACCGTTCATCTGGGGCAGCGTGTGCCCGGAAAGCCCGCTATCTTACTCCGAGAACACCGCTGAAATCCTGATGCGCTATGCCGAGCTGGGCCTGCCGTTGGCGATCGCCCCCTGCCCGGTGGCTGGCGGCACCAGCCCGGTGACGCTGGCCGGCACGCTTGTCCAGCTTAACGCCGAATTCCTGGCGGGCCTCGTCTTGGTGCAGTGCATCAGGCCAGGCATCGATGTGAAATACACCGCTCGCCCGCTGCCAATGAACGTGCAAAGCGGCAATGCCACATTTGGAGCGGTCGAGATGGGCATGATGTCGGCCGGGTTGGTGCAGCTAGCCCGGCGCTACCGGGTGTGCTCGGATGTCTATGGCCTGGGGACGCGCTCTCGCCGCCTGGACGAGCGGGCCGGCTTCGAAAAAGCCGTTAATGGTTTGCTGGTCGGCCTGGCGGGAGCCGACCTGGTGGCTGCGGCGGGCCTGCTGGAAGACGCCCTGACCTCCAGCCCCGAAGGACTGATCATCGACAATGAGCTTTTGGGGATGATCTTGCGCGCCGGGCGCGGCATCGATGTCGAGCCGCAGACCCTGGCGTTGGAGGCCATCCAGCATGCCGGTCCGGGCGGGAATTTCTTGTCGGATGCGCACACCCGCAAATTCCTGCGCCGGGAGCATTACCTGCCCCACCTGGTTTATCAGCGCCTGGGACAAATTGAGGACCGGCAAGGTGAATCCGACCTGCTGGAGGCTGCCCAGGCGCGCGCCCACATGATTTGGGAGACGCACGCGCCTCCATCGCTAGCGGAAGAGGATCGCCGGGAAATTCTTAAAATCCTGGAAGCTGCAAAGGGTCGTTAATCCATTTCAGGTGCTCAGATACAGGCTCAGTTCAGATAATGGGACTGATATCGGCGTCATAATCGTACACACTAAAGCGCGGTCATCAGGCGATTTAATACTATAACAAAATCACCCGCCTGTTTACTCCAAAAGCGAGTATACTTATAAGTCGGTTTTGTGAAACTTACCACAATCCAACCTTTAAAAGCCTGCTGCCTGGCCACTTGCGGGTCTCTCCAGATCTCGGAGATGAACCGAATTATTAGTGAATGCCCTGCCTGGGGTCGATCACACCAATTTTCGCCCGATCTTGGGGCGGTTCATTCCCACGCTAGCAGCCTTATTTTTTGGAGGACTGAATGCCCCTATTACCTGCTGTACCAAAGTTCGATCCGGTTCACGACATCTTGCACTACGAGCGCCAGGCGCTCGATTCTATTTTCGCGCCTAAGAACGTGGCCCACATCGGTGCCTCTGAAAGCCCAGGCTCGGTAGGCCGCACCCTCCTGTGGAACCTGATCAGCAATCCGTTTGGTGGAGCTGTGTTCCCGGTCAATCCAAAAAGGTCGAGTGTTCTCGGTATCAAAGCCTACCCGAATATGGCCGCCTTACCCGAGCGAGTTGACCTAGCTGTGATCACAACTCCTGCCCCGTCAGTACCTGGTTTGATCGCTGAATGCGTCGACGCGGGTGTCAAAGGCGCCATCATCATCTCAGCCGGATTCAAAGAAACCGGAAAAGCCGGCATCGAGCTCGAGCGCCAGGTGATGGAGCACGCCCGGCGCGGCAATATGCGCATCATCGGACCCAACTGCCTGGGTGTGATGTCATCTCTCAGCAACTTGAATGCCACCTTCGCCAGTGCGATGATCAAAAAGGGCAAAGTCGGCTTTATCAGCCAGAGCGGCGCCCTATGCACCGCGGTGCTTGACTGGAGCTTACAAGAAAACGTTGGCTTCAGCGCCTTCGTCTCCATCGGCTCGATGCTCGATGTGGGCTGGGGCGATCTCATTTACTACCTGGGTGACGATCCCAACACCGAAAGCATCGTCATTTATATGGAGACTATCGGAGATGCCCGGGCCTTTCTATCCGCAGCCCGTGAGGTAGCTCTCGCCAAGCCGATCATCGTGATCAAGCCGGGCCGAACTGCTGGGGCTGCAAAAGCCGCCGCCTCTCACACCGGCTCCCTGACGGGCAGCGACGAAGTGCTCGAGATCGCCTTCCGGCGCAGTGGCGCCCTACGTGTAAACAGCATCGCCGAGCTGTTCTACATGGCAAATGTGCTCTCCAAGCAGCCGCGACCCAATGGTCACCGGCTGACCATTCTGACCAACGCCGGTGGTCCCGGCGTACTGGCGACCGACGCCCTCATTACTGAGGGTGGCGAGCTCACCGAGCTTTCGTCGGAGACTATGCAGGCGTTCAATGATCTGCTGCCAGGAGCCTGGAGCCACAATAATCCGGTCGACATCCTTGGAGACGCCAGCCCTGAGCGCTATGCTAAGGCTCTTCACATTGCTGCCAACGATCCCAACTCCGACGGCATGTTGGTGATCCTCACCCCCCAGGCAATGACCGACCCCACCGCAACGGCCGAAGAACTCAAGCCATACGCCCAATCCCTCGGCAAACCGGTCCTGGCAAGCTGGATGGGCGGCTCGGATGTAGAAAACGGCGAATCAATACTGAGCCTGGCCAACATCCCCACCTTTCCATACCCCGATACAGCTGCCCGGATGTTCAACTACATGGCCCAATATTCTGATAACTTGCGCGCCCTGTATGAGACCCCCTCCCTACACGATGCCAATGGCAACCACATCGACAGCGAGATGGCTGCCTCTATTATCGATCACGCGCGGCAGTCTGGGCGGACGATCCTCACCGAGTTCGAATCCAAGCAGCTCCTAGCAGCGTACAGCATCCCTACTGTCGAAACCCGCATTGCCGAGAGCGAGGACGAAGCTGCCAGAATCGCAGTGGAACTTGGCTTCCCGGTGGTGCTGAAACTACACTCCGAAACCGTCACTCACAAGACTGACGTGGGCGGCGTCCAGCTCAACCTGGCAGATGCCGATACCGTACGCAGCGCTTTCCGTTCGATCCGCGCTTCTGTTGCCGAGAAGGCTGGCGCCGAGCACTTCTTGGGCGTCACGGTGCAGCCTATGGTAAAGATCGATGGCTACGAGCTGATCCTGGGAAGCAGCCTCGATCCGCAGTTTGGTCCAGTGCTGTTGTTTGGACTGGGCGGCTCACTGGTTGAGGTGTTCAAGGATCGCTCGCTCGGCTTGCCGCCGCTCAACACCGTCCTGGCTCGCCGCATGATGGAGCGCACCAAGATCTTCAAGGCGCTCAAGGGTGTGCGCGGCAGACCGCCGGTCGATATGCCCGCCTTAGAAAGCACGATGGTCCGCTTCAGCCAGCTGATTGCTGAGCAGCGCTGGATAAAAGAGCTGGATATTAACCCCCTGCTGGCATCCCCCGACCGGCTCCTGGCACTGGACGCCCGCGTGGTGGTTTACCCGGCTGGAGTAGATGAGTCCGACCTGCAGCCGCTGGCCATCCGCCCTTACCCCTCCCAGTATAAGAGTGAGTGGGTTGCCAAAGACGGCACGCCGGTAGTGATGCGCCCCATACGTCCCGAAGACGAGCCCATGCTCGTCAAATTCCACGAGACCTTGTCTGACCGGACGGTGTACCTGCGCTACTTGCGACCGATGCTGCTTGAAGCCAGAGTCGCTCACGAGCGGCTGGCGCGTATCTGCCACTGCGACTACAACCGCGAGATCAATTTTCTCACCGAAATTGATACCGATAATCCGGAAGACCGCAGGGTGCTGGGCGCAATTCGCCTGAGCAAGATGCACGGCCTCAACGAAGCCCGCTTTAGCATCCTGATCAGCGACCAGGTGCATGGCATGGGTCTGGGTAAAGAGATGCTGCGCCGCCTGGTGGATATAGCCCGTCAGGAGAAGCTGACCCGCATCGAGGCCCTGATCACCGATGACAATGATGTCATGAAGCATATTTGTAGGCAGCTGGGTTTTCGACTCGTCCCGGTGAGTGAAGAGAACCTGTTAAAGGCTGAGATCAACCCGTAACAAGTACTGCCAAGCTACAAATAACAAGGGCTGGTGGATTTGTCCGCCAGCCCTGGTTTCTTAGTAGTGGCTTATGTCGTAATATCAACAGTCGAGGAGGCGTGACATCCACCAATCGTGATAAAATTTTTCGGGCAGTGTAATTTAATATTATTTGCTCCTTCGCAATGAATCGCTTTTACCACGCCATACGCAATCCTGTTCGCAGACCCGGAGCTGATCGCTACCTGTTGATCACTCTGCTCAGCTTTGCCATGTCTGTCTCCCTGACACGCATATTCCTGGAGTTGACCGGTTACCCGCAGCTTGGTGGTAGTACGCTGCACATTGCCCACGTTTTATGGGGCGGGCTGCTGCTCTTCATTGCAGCGCTGCTTCCGCTAATAATTGCCAACCGTTGGGTATATCAGGCGACAGCTATCCTGTCAGGGATCGGCATTGGTCTCTTCATCGATGAAGTCGGAAAATTTATCACCCAAACCAACGATTATTTCTACCCGCCAGCTGCACCGATCATATATGCATTTTTCCTGATCTGTGTAATGATCTATTTCCAGGTTAATCGCCGCTTCGAGCACCAGACTCGCTCTGAGCTGTATGTCATCTTAGAAATGCTGGAGGATGTGCTTGACCACGACCTGGACCCGAACGAACGGGCGGAGATTGAGGTCCGCTTGCAGCGCGTTACAGACCAGGAAGACCAGCCCGAGCTTGCTCACCTGGCGAGAGCCATACTGTCGTATTTTCAGGGAGAATATGTTCGCTTAGCGCCTATACCCCCGTACTACCTCAAGACCATCGAGAAACGAATTAGAAATTTCGAAGCGCGTTATATTGACCGAAAACGGCTGCATTTGCTACTAACTTTCGGGATAGGCGTGTTGGGCATCTTCGCGGTAACGACCTCGTGTTTCAATATTCTCAACGGAATACGGACTGGACAGACAGGTGATATTCTACTTTTCCCCATCCAGGAGGCCAGTTCTACATTCACTTACTGGTTCTTAATCCTGCAGATTTTCCAGCTCCTAGTAGGGCTGGTGTTGGTTGCTGGCGCTGTCCAGCTGGCGTCAGGACGGGAACAGCAAGGTTTAAGAGGCAGCTATTTATCGCTGCTGGTCTACCTGACGATGGTGGATCTGCTGCTATTCTATTACTACCAATTCTCAACAATCCTCGTGGCAGTGATCCAGTTCTGCCTGCTTCTCGGAGTGCTGTACTACCGGGAACGATATCTAACTTCAACCGTGAATCCGATCCAACCCATCGAAAGCGAGACCAGCAGCACCTGATCTACTGCATTTGATGCACTTAGTGGCTTGACGTCGATGCTGGGGATCGATTAATCTTCCAACAGCACAGTGCTGCAGTTACACGAAATGATCCGGATCAGCGAGTACGGCGCAATCACACGTTTCGACCTGGCGAGAGCTCTGCCCACCGGCAGGGCGTACTGGACAACGGCTTACCTGGTAGATGGGCTATTGGTCGACAGCGGCTGCGCTCACAGCAGCCTTGAATTAGCACACACGTTGGCTTCGAAATCCTTGTGGGCCATCGCCAACACCCACAGTCACGAAGATCATATCGGCGCCAATGGATTGCTGCAGCATCGCAATGGTGGCGTGAACATTTTCGCCCATCCATTGGCACTGCCCGTTTTGGCGGACCCGCGCCGCTGCCAGCCGCTTCATCCCTACAGGCGGCTCTTCTGGGGCTGGCCCGAACCATCGATAGGGAGTTCATTGCTAGATGGCGCATCCCTATCGGAGGCGAGCGGAAACACCTGGAGCAGTAAATACGAATTTAAAGTCATATATACCCCCGGACACAGTGAAGACCATCTGTGCATATTTGAGGCCGAAAGGGGCTGGTTGTTCAGTGGTGATCTATTTGTCGGCGGGAAGGATCGAGCCTTGCGCGCTGGGTGCGATATCTGGCAGATTATCGAATCGCTGAAGCGTATTTCGGGATTGCAGATCACCTGGCTGTTCCCAGGGAGTGCACGCGTGCGGAAGAATCCGATCCAGGAGATTCGAGACAAAATCGACTATCTGTTGGAGATTGGTGGACAGGTGCTGGATTTGCATAACAAAGGCTGGAGCGATCGAGACGTCATCGCCCGTGTGTGCGGAGGTACGATGACTGTGGAATGGATCACCCTGGGGCATTTCTCGCGACGCCACCTGGTGAGGTCTTACCTTGATCACGACCCTGCCGGGCTGACCACTCAGCTTGAATGAACGAAGACAGTTCCTGGAGAAAACACTCTTTGCTGAAACGCAGAGCGTTCTGGCGAATGGTTTCCGCCTGAAGGTGAGAATTACCATTTTCTGACCTGGATTGCTCAAACCGGCCAACTGCATCGATCAAAGCATCCGCATTTTGCTCGGAGTATAGAATACCCGTCCGGTTAGGGATGACGGTCTCTAAAACGCCACCACGCGCATAGGCAATAACCGGACAGCCAGCCGCCTGGGCTTCGACTGGTGCAATTCCAAAGTCGTCGACCGCCGCGTGGACGAGGGCTTTGGCGTGGCCATAATACTGGCGCAGCTCCGCATCTGACACCCGGTTGAGCAGGCATATGTTAGCTGAGCCCCGCCGTTTCAGCTGACGGTACATACTGCCGCTTCCCACGATCAGCAGGGGATAGCCCAACCTTGAGAATGCATCGATGATAATATCCAGGCGCTTGTGCGGCTCCAAACGAGATACAGCCAGGTAGTAATCCTGGCGCGGGTGCAGTGGTAGGATCGCATCCACATCCACCGGCGGGTGGATCACTTTCGATTGGCGCTCGTAGGCATTCCAGACACACTGCGCAATCCAATCAGAGCACGCGATCAGCCGGTCGGCTCGCTGAGCTGCACCTGCATCCCACATGCGGTAATAATGCAGCAGCATACGTGCTGCCCAAGAGAAGGGTGCTCTAAGAAATCCCTTGAACCTGAGGTAGTCAGAATTTCCCTGCCAGGCCTGGCGCAGCGGGGTAAAGGTATAGGATATGTGCAGCTGGTCTGGACGGGTGCGCACCCCGTGAGCGGCTGCGTAGCTGAAGCTCAAGATCAGGTCATAATCCGACAGATCAAACCGTTCGACAGCCAACGGATAGAGGGGCAGGTAGCTGCGATGCTGGCTGAGAGCAAAAGGTAATCTTTGAATAAATGAGGTACGCATTTTATGTCTATGAATGATTGTACCTTCGAATGGGTCAGGAGAATACACAAGCGTGTAGACTGGAGCATCGGGATACAGCTCCAGAGCAGCCATCAAGACTTTTTCTGCTCCACCCTGGAACAGCAAGGCATCGTGCACAAAAGCAACCCGTGGATCAGAACTCATCGATTATCCAGAAACCGATCTTGGAGGATTTTCTGGACTTCAGAAGCGGTCAGCTCCCACGAATAGTTCGCGGCACGCGCTAATCCCGCCTGACGCAGGCTATCGCGCAGGTCGGCGTCGCCGATCAAGTGCTTTAGTTGACCGACGAAATCCTCGAGCGAATCTGGATCAAAATAGAGAGCAGCCTCTCCAGCGACTTCCGGGAGCGCGCCAGCGCGTGAAGATAGCACCGGTGCTCCACAGGCCATCGCTTCCAGTACGGTCAAGCCAAATCCCTCACTGCGGGAAGGTTGGACATAGGCTAGAGCACCACTATATAGTGCTCTCAAATCGTTATCTGGGACATATCCTAAAGCAAGCACATGGCGTCTATTGAGTATTATTTGATCAACAGATTGGCGATGATTAGCAAATGTTCTGTTGGATGCACCCACAACGACCAGCCATAGATCAGGTGCCTGCGAGATGATCTGTGTCCATGCTTCTATCAAACCGGTGAGATTCTTGTGCGGAGATAACGAACCCACAAAGAGTATGTATTCACCCTCTATCCCATATTTGAGGCAAATTTGCTTCATCTGGCTGATATCAACCGGATAGAAATCTTCAGAATCTACACCACAAGGTATAACATACAGCTGTTTCTCTGAAATCTGCAACTGGTCAATAATACGTATCTTAGTGTAGTTTGAATCCGTTATGATGCCCACAACCTGCCGGGCCAGAAGAGGAAGAAGCTTGCGATATCCGAACGATAAGGATGAACGAAACCATTCTGGGTGTTCCAGCCAGGACATATCGTGCAGGGTCAGCACCTGTCGCTTAACAAGCAGTGGTCCTACATTGGCAGGTGACCAGAGGAGATCATAGCGACCCAATTGCATCGGCAGGCTGATCTGCTCCCAGGCGTGCCCTATAGCCCCAATACCCCCCCACTTCGGCTGGCAAATACGAATATCCGTTCCGAAGCGACGGGTGATCTCCACGGCATAGCGTTCCACCCCGGTCATCCGGCGACTTAAAAACCGTCCATTCACAACAATCTGCGCACACATTAGCTTCCCAGGTAAGATCGACCAGTAATCTAAACGCATTAAACGGATATAAAGGATAAAATATGTGAATATTCCAAGATCTACAGCATCCGATTATAGCCAATTGAGCAAGGCAGAATTGATCACCATGCTTACAGAAATGGAATCGCGCCTGAGTCAACGTGTCGTCGTATCGAACTTAGCACGAGGTTTAGCACGGCTGACGTTGGCTGCTACCATCATTCTAATTCCATTCCGCTATCGGTTTGTACTGGTAGAGCGACCGGTACCCCCTATCTATAAAGATTACACCGATTTCCTGCTTTTCGCCAGTGACATTACCTTAATATTCACTATGATCTTGTGGTTGGTGGGATGGGCATTGGAGCCTCGCCGTTTCCATCCCGGGCCATTATTCCTAACCATCCCGCTTGTAGGACTGGTTTTATTCAGCGGGATTGGCATTTTCTTCTCAGTCGACCCACAGCTCTCGCTCTACCATACGATCCGGCTGTCGTTATTGTTCGGTTTATATCTTTACGTAATCCAGGAGATAAAAGATTTCAGGTGGATCATCATACCAGCTGGGATTCAAATCTTTATCCAGGCGACCATCGGTATAGCACAGGTAATCAAACAGGCCTCCCTCGGTCTCACTGGATTAGATGAACTGGCGCTCGATCCTGGATGGAAGGGAGTGAGCATCGTATGGGCTGAAGGGATTCGCTCCCTGCGCGCCTATGGGCTATCGGATCATCCGAACATCCTGGGAGGCTGCCTGGCATTTGGGTTGGTACTGGTCTGTGCCTGGTACGTAACGAATAACAGCAGGCAGAATGACACCCGCGCCCGATTATCCCAGCCGGTGATCGTGGGTGTATTTAGCCTGGGATGTGCAGGGCTTCTAGTTACTTTTTCCCGTTCTGCCTGGGTAGCTGCGACGGCTGCAACTGCGTTTCTGTTGGTGATATGGCTGCAATCCAGGCAATTTGCCTATGCCTGGAAGCTGGTTGGCCTGGCAGCCGCCGGTCTGGTTGCGATTACCCCGCTTGTCCTGTCCTATTCCCCGTATCTGGGCGTACGGCTGAATCTGCAAAACTCGTTCGATACGGTTGGCAACGAGTTCAGGGCGATCAACGAACGGCGACTGTTGAATTCAAGCGCTAACACCATCTTCGCGGAACACGCCCTCACAGGTGTAGGGATTGGCGCTTATCCACAAGCGCTGCGCAAGGAATACCCTGATTTCCCAATCGATTATCAACCGGCGCATTTCGCTTTATTGGCAGCTGCTGTCGATACGGGGATCTTCGGCGCACTGAGCTATGCTGCTGCAGCGGCTACTCCCTGGTTAGCACTGGCTATCCTGTGGCTTCAAAAAGACCGGCGGAAGTTGTCTTCTGATCTGGTAATGACTTCTGCCTTACTGCTGGCAATCGCATTGGTCGGTCTCTTCGATTATTACACGTGGTTATTAGTGCCTGGGCGTTTGTGGCAATGGCTGGTATGGGGATTGTGGTCCGCGGCTTACCTGCGATTTAGTGGTGGAAATCAGGATGGATGATATACTCCTGATCCCCGTAGCCATCCTATATCTGGTAGTGGTTGGTTTGCTGTTCCTGTACGGGATCAACTTCTTCTACCTGACCTACCTCGCCTGGAAAAATGGTAAGCGCACATTACCGGTGCAATCACTCGATCATTTTCCACGTGTGACCGTTCAGCTGCCAATTTATAACGAAATGTACGTTGCCGAGCGGCTGATCGAAGCATCAGCTCACCTCAATTACCCCGCTGATCGACTTGAGATCCAGGTACTGGATGATTCGACAGATGGGACGCAAGAAATTAGTGCCGCGGCAGTTGAGCGGCTGCGCCAATCAGGCACCAACATCCACCTTATTAAACGCCTAAACCGGCAGGGCTATAAAGCTGGTGCATTAGCCCATGGCTTAGAGACAGCTAGTGGGGAATTCCTGGCGATATTCGATGCAGACTTCATTCCCGTAGCAGATTTCCTAAAACGCACACTGCCTCACTTCAGCGACTCGCGGGTAGGCTTTGTCCAGGCGCGTTGGGGACACACCAATCAGGACTACTCGCTGCTGACGTGGATGCAATCCCTGGCAGTAGATGCCCATTTTATGGTCGAGCAATTTGCACGCAGCCAGGGCGGATACTGGTTCAACTTCAATGGCACTGCCGGTGTCTGGCGCCGGAGTGCTCTCGAAGATTCAGGCGGCTGGAGGGCAGACACATTAACCGAAGATTTAGACCTTTCTTACCGGGCTTTCCTGCGCGGTTGGCGAGCAGAGTATCTGCGC
Source organism: uncultured Anaerolineaceae bacterium (assembly GCA_964525785.1). Taxonomy (GTDB): domain Bacteria; phylum Chloroflexota; class Anaerolineae; order Anaerolineales; family UBA4823; genus JAQBDA01. The sequence continues at coordinate 47,456 of CAZGIX010000001.1, read as the reverse complement.
GAGGTCCGAGTGCCTGCTGAGCTGCCCGTGAGCATCAGCGCATACCGGAGACAGCAGCATCGTTGGGCACGCGGCAGCCTGGAATGCGCGGTCAAATTTTTGCCACTTGTATGGAAGGCGCCGATTTCTCTCGGAGGTAAGCTGGAAGCCACCCTGCATCTGACAGGCTACGGCGTGCACCTGCTGCTCTTTGCACTGGCGATCTTATACCCTCTGGTGCTGGTTCTCAGCCGGGATTACGCTAACCTGATTTCGCTCTTTGGGATCGCCTTTATTTTTAACGCTACCGCCTTTGCACCTACCCTCTTCTTTATCCTCGCGCAAAAGCAGCTAGGAGAATATTGGTGGAAAAAACTGCCAATTTGTGTATTGATTTCTGCATTCGGTGCTGGTATGATGCTGAACACTGTTCGTGCGGCAGTTCAGATCCTTCTCAACCAGCCGGGCACTTTTGAACGCACGCCGAAGTTTGGAATCCTTTATAAGTGCCAGGACTGGACAAACAGTCGCTACCAAATCCAGCTCGACCCCATCTCATACTTCGAGTTGGCCTTTGCTGTGGTCAATGCCGGGACAGTGGGATTGGCAATAGCTCTGGGGAATTGGGCAATTGGGATCTATGCGGCTTTATTCACACTAGGGCTGTTGTTTATCTCCGGATTATCCATTTACCAATCCATCGCTGTGCAGCGTCATATCCAGGAAGGTAAGCGATCGATAATTCAACAATAACCCAAGAAAGTCTTTTTGGCGTTGTAGACTGGAAGGAAAATGAAACGAACACCCAGACATTGGTGCCTGGTAATCATGACTATGGTGTTGGCAATTACCTCCGGCTGCGCAGGAAGAGGTATGCAAAACGCGGTCGAGCCTGTCACTCTACGGCTTGGAGTAGCGTTGACGCCCCAAGAGCTGGAGAGTTACCAGGCAGCAATAGTGTCTCTCGATCAAGCTCACCCTGAGTGGGTGATCGAACTGGAAACCACTCCGCAATCCGGAGTACTGGAGAAGATAAACAGCCAGCTAGCTGCGCAGAATTTGCCGGATGTCTTGCGTGTGCAGGGTTTACTCGTTCAGCAGTGGATTCGCCAGAATGCTTTCCAGGACCTGACCCCGCGTATAACAGCCAGCCAGCTCGATCTTGAGGATTTCTACCCCGGTCCGCTAGAACAGTTTCGCACGCAAGGAAAGATCTGGGGGCTGCCGGATACAGCTGCACCGGATGTAGTCTTCTATAACAAAGCAATGTTCGATGCAGCCGGCATTGAGTATCCAACCGATGAGTGGACATATGAGGATATGCGCCAGGCAGCCATCCGCCTGACCCTGGATAGTCAGGGTAGGACCCCACTGGAGGCGGGCTTCGATCCCAGCACAATCCAGCAGTGGGGATGGAATGGCGGGCTGACATTCTTCTGGCAGCGACACCTGGTGCGAGCGCTGGGCGGCGAGTTTTGCGAGACGGAAGATTGTACAACAATGAAATTCACCGCTCCTGAGACGATCCGAGCCGTCCAATGGTGGGCTGATCTCGTTAGCAAAGATCATGCTGCCCTATACGATCCGTATGGAGGATCGCAGACTGGCATCCCCGGTGATCCCTTCATTGCTGGAAAGGCTGCGATGGGTTTCAACGGATTCTTCGCCGTGGCACAGCTGAACGAAGCCAGCAGTATTGACTATGATATTGTCCAGCCATTGACCGGTGTAGACGGCAAACGCTATACACCTCTCAGTACGAACGGCTATCTGATCGCAGCTACCAGCGAGCATCCAGAAGAAGCCTGGACTCTGATGCAGGCCCTGCTCGAACCTGATTTTCTGGAAGAAACATGGGGCAAACCCGGACACAGCGTTCCCGCACGGCGCTCCGCTGCAGAATCAGTGCTCAATCCAGAGAACCCACCTGCAAATCAGCAGGCGATCCTGGATGCTATGGAATACGGTGAGATCTTCAAACCATACACCAGCAGCGCTTTTGAAGTGTATGGCAAGACCAGCGATAACTTTATTAAATCGATGAAAGGCGAATTGGATGTAGTGGTTGCATTGGAGCAGATCGAAAGCGCTACCAATGAGATCCTGGCGCGCGATCGCCAGCCATAGGACATTCTGGCACTGTGGAGCTGCCTATGGGTCAATTGGGAAAAAGGCGCGAACGCTGGTTCTACCTGCTCATTTCACCCTGGCTGGTCGGGCTGCTGCTTTTCCAGATAGGGCCGGTAGTAACAGCTTTGGGGCTTTCATTTACAGAATGGCATTTGCCGCAGCTGCCACAATTCGTCGGTTTGACACATTACCAGGAGCTGCTACAGGACCATCTCTTCCGGCGATCCCTGCTTAATACCGCCTATTACACGCTGGGAACCGTCCCCCCTGGGATTGTTATCGGATTGGGGTTGGCACTTTTGGTCAACCGGCCGCGTCCTGGGATATCGTTTTTCCGTACAGTGTACTTCTTACCAGCTGTGATATCCGGGGTGGCAACTGCGCTGCTTTGGGCCTGGATGTTCAATCCGCAATACGGTATGGTTAACTCCGTTCTGGCTCAATTAGGCATCCATGGACCTGCGTGGTTCCAGGATGAGCATTGGGCAATGCCGGCTTTAATTTTGACTGGGCTGTGGAGCATCGGGACGAATATGCTGCTGTACCTGGCAGCCCTTCAGGCTGTACCAGCAGAATTGGTCGAATCGGCAGCGTTGGATGGCGCCGGCGCAGCAGCTCTCTTCAGGCATGTCACCTGGCCCATGGTTACACCGGTAACCTTTTATCTGCTTGTAGTCAACATTATCGGCGCTTTCCAGATCTTCACCCCCACCTATATCATCACCCGGGGAGGCCCAAACTACGCCACGCTAACATTACCGCTGTATATCTACCTGAATGCGTTCGCCTGGGGACGCATGGGGTATGCCGCTGCCCTGGCATTTATTTTGTTTATGGTGATTCTGGGGCTCACCCTGCTCCAGTTCCGTTTTGCGAAACGTTGGGTATTTTACGTGGGATCCGAGGCATGAGAACCGATTTTCCGATAATCCAAGCCGGTAAATCAGGTTTGTACTACCTGGTCCTGATTATGGCAGCCATCCCATTTGCGCTGCCGATCGTTTGGATGGCTTCGATTGCCTTCAAACCGGCTGAGATGGTCTACTTGAGTCCACCCCGTTGGCTGCCTGATCCACCCACGTTGGCTAATTTCCAAAATGCCTGGCAGCTTCTGGATTTCCCGGTTTTTATCCGGAATTCCTTGATCGTGACTTCGCTGACCATGATAGGCTCCTTACTCTCCTCATCCCTGGTTGGCTATGCCTTTGCAGCTCTTCCCGGTAGAGGCAAACAGATATTATTCTTCTTGCTAATGGCGACGATCATGATCCCTGCTACAGTTACCATGATCCCTATGTTCATCGGATTCAGCCGTATCGGCTGGGTGAACACCTATCTTCCGCTGGTCCTGCCCGCCTTTTTTACAAATGCTTTCTATGTGTTCCTCTTCCGGCAATACTTTCGTACAATCCCGGTTGAACTCTTTGACAGCGCGGAATTGGATGGATGCAATCCGCTTGGAACCTATTGGTGGATCGCACTACCGTTAGCCAAACCTGCCCTGGCTGGTGTGGCTGTATTTGCGTTTATTGCCAGCTGGAATGATTTCCTGGGGCCACTCCTGTACTTGAGCAGCAACGACCGGTACACTCTTAGCCTAGGATTATCATTGTTTAATGGCTTATACTACACCCAGCTACACTACTTGATGCCGATGTCATTGGTTGCTTTATTGCCGGTGATCGTTATTTTCTTGCTGGCGCAGCGCTATCTTGTGCAAGGTATCGTCACCAGCCGCAATCCTTTCTAAACATAAGGGACATTTCTTACATGCCTGCTAACCTTCCACTTGCGGATGAAATCAAAACTACCGAAGATACCCGCGTTTCTCATGTTCAGCGTATCTCATTTTTATATCACGAGCGCGCTGATTTCCAGCGTTCATACGCCATCATGGGAGAGAAGCTAATATTCCAGACAAATGATGCTTCTCTCCTTGCAGTGGCAGACCAGGCATTTGGACGCTTTCCAATATCTTCAATCGATAACGGTAAGGAACCACTGATTCTCGCCCTGTTCGTACATTCATTTGAATCGTCTGAAAAATCCACCCTGATAAGACCTGAATATCATACCCAGGGTCATCTGTTCAGCATGCAGATCGGCCCTGGCAATCATGCCGTCGCCGACCTGAAAAATGGCTACGCCTTTGGCTTCATCACCAAGCGAGTCACCCAAGATCAAGCATTCGTGCGCTATAACTTCCTCGAGACGTTGGGGCTGGCGATGTTAGGGTTATCGCGCGGTTACTTCGTTATCCATGCCGCTTGCGTGGTTAAGGACGGGACCAGCGTGCTGCTGCATGGCAAAGCCGGTTCTGGGAAGTCGACCCTGGCTTATGCCTGTGCGCGCCGCGGCTATCAGCTGCTTTCAGAAGATGCAGTCCAGGTAAAGGCCCTATCAACCGGTACTCAGTTTTGGGGCGCGCCATGGAAATTACATCTACTCCCTGATGCCAGGCGCTTCTTCCCAGAGCTGCGAGACTGCGACTCCATCTTACAAACCAGCGGTGAATGGAAGATTGAAATCGACCTGGAGAGCCTCTACCCTGGGTGTACGATCTCTCGCGCCGAACCAGGAGTATTGGTATTTCTGGAACGAGGCGACCAGAATTTGAACTGCATCCATCCAATAGATCGCGCTCAAGCTTTGAAGGAATTCGAGGTCATCTGGTCCTGGGAAACGGGCTGGAATGAGAGAATGGAGGAGGCCAGCCAGGAATTATTGGCGAATGGGGCCTATCGACTATATATAAATGGTTCTCCGGACGAAGCGGTGAATTCATTGGATGCACTGCTGGCATCCAGGTGATACCAAATTAACCATGCCAGGGAAAAAAATCCTACGCGAGGTCACCCGAGAGATTTTACGTTGGCTCAACTATGCCGACCAGGGTAATGGCGGTTTGCAACCGCTCGAAGCAAAAGACCTCCAACAAGCAATCAGCGTCTGGGATGAGGTGCATTGGGTAATCGCACGCCAGGTGATCTTTACCCAGGGTCTGGGAGCAGTTCTATATAGAAAAATCGCAGACACAGAAGTGGGCAGTGGATTACCTGTCGAATTTCTGAGTTGGCTGCAGAGCGCCTATCTGAATAACAAGGCACGCAACACCCGGCTCTACGAAGACCTGCTAATATTACTGGCTGAGGCAAATCGGGATGGTATTGAGGTGATGCCGCTGAAGGGGATTCTGCTGGCACAGAAATACTATCCGGATATTGGATTGCGACCTATGGCAGATCTAGATTTACTGGTTCGTCCCGGTGATCGCCAGCGTATCGCGGCTATCCTTACAAAACATGGCTACGCGTATATTCCGAGTCCGAGCATTTATCCTAATCACGACTATTATCTGAATACAGGGGGTGAACTAGTAATCGATTACCAGGGTGAAAATCCTGACAATCCTCGCCCAGTTGAAATCCATGTTGTCGTCCGAAGGTCGATGTGGGGGGATGTCAGCACGATAGACCTGACAGAATCGCTGTGGGAAGGGAGCAAAGGCAGTGAAATAGCAGGAGAGCACGTGTGCCTGCCCAGCCGTCAAAGCCTGTTGACGCATGTATTACTGCACGCTTTACAACATTTCCTGATCTCAACTGGTCGGGTGATTATGTGGCTGGACATCGCCGCCCTTGCACCACAAGGGACCGAAATCAGCTCGATCCAATACCAGCACCTGGTTTACCCTATCCTCAGGCTGGCCCAACGCGCTTTGCCAGGGTTGCTTGGATCGTTAGACCTGTCTGAAAGCGCTAAAAACGTCCACCCAGCAGTAAGTCAGTGGTGTGAAAAAGTAAATCTCGATGACCGCTGTGGCCTTGTGACAAACAGCCGGTTCATAAATGACCGCCTGGGATTATTTTGGGCAAGATGGAAACCCAGCATCTGGCGGATAGCTCTGGGATATGGGAACGTTCCCCTTCCTGTAGCTTACCTTAAGCACAGCGCAGCATTTATCCGTCATATTCCACAACGCGTGAGATAAACCTCACATCGTAAACCTCCGTGCATCACCAAATCTGGTTGGTGTGATGTCTCGAGAATCAGGAATGGATCTAAAGGAGGAGTAGCGATTACCGTGATTTCGAGATAGAATCCCTGCGATCGGTGGATCCGGAAATTCTTCTCATTGGTAATCGGTTTTCGAGGAAAGCGATATTGGAAAAAATCAATTTAGGGAATACGGATATCAAAATCACACCTTTGGGATTCGGTGCCTGGGCTTGGGGTGATCGTTTCACGTGGGGCTACGGTCGTGATTATGGTGCATCAGATATTGAATTAGCTGCCCAGTTCAGTCTGGATGCCGGGATCAACTTCTACGATACGGCAGAGATCTACGGTCAGGGCCATTCGGAAAGGCTTGTTGGACGTTACGTGGTAAGCTCAGGAAAGCCAGTAGTAATTGCATCCAAATTCTTCCCTTACCCCTGGCGTTTACGAAAAAAATCGCTTGTCTCAGCTCTACGGACCAGCTTGCAGCGTCTCGGTCTAAAGGCGATCGATCTATATCAGATTCACTGGCCTTACCCACCGGTTCCGATCGAAGCCTGGGCCTCTGGATTAGCTGATGTAGTCGAAGCTGGCCTGGCGCGTGCAGTCGGGGTCTCCAACTACAATTATGAACAGATGCGCCGCGCCAACGGTATTTTAGTGAACCGGGGTGTAACCTTGGCATCCAATCAAGTCGAATACCATTTGCTTGACCGCAAGATCGAAAAAAACGGACTGCTAAATAGATGCAAGGAAATGGGCATCAGCCTGATCTCCTATAGCCCTCTGGCTCAGGGATTGCTGACCGGTAAATACACGCCAGAGAAACCGCTCCCTGGTTCCCGAGGCCGACGGTATGGGGGCGGGCTTATTACCCAAGTGCAGCCCTTAATTCGCCTGATGGGTGAAATTGGCCAGGCATACGATGGCAAAACTCCAAGCCAGGTGGCATTGAACTGGATAATCTGTAAAGGGGCAATCCCCATCCCGGGAGTGAAAAATGCGCAGCAGGCAGAGGAGAATGCAGGCGCATTAGGCTGGCGATTAAGCGAAGTAGAGATTGCAGCCCTGGATAAAATCAGCGACCGTATAGCAGAATCGAGATAACTGCCGCGATATCGTGGCCCTACCCGAAAACAATTATGGAACAGCCTGCTTTCATCCGGTTAGAAAATCTTTCAAAGAGCTTTCAAGAAGGCGGCCAGAGACGCATGGTGTTGCAAAACGCCTGGGCCGCCTTCTGCCAGGGTGAATATGTCGCCATTGTCGGAAAAAGTGGCAGCGGCAAAAGCACCCTCTTAAACTTGATCAGCGGCATCGACCGCGTCGATGATGGCCACATATTCTTGAATGGACAGGAGCTGACTGCTATGGATGAGCAGCAGCGCACAATATTCCGCAGGCAAAAGATCGGGTTTGTGTTCCAATTCTTCAATCTGGTCCCTACATTGACCGTACTCGAGAATGTGACCCTGCCTCTCGAGTTAAACGGCGCTTCAGTCAATCAAGCGCGCCAGCTCGCAGAGCCGTTGCTCGACGAGGTCGGTCTGCTGGACCGTCTGAAAACTTTCCCGGATAGGCTATCGGGCGGTGAGCAGCAGCGCGTGGCAATCGCACGCGCTCTGGTAAACGACCCGCTGCTGGTATTAGCAGATGAACCAACCGGTAATTTGGATGATGAGACTGGCTGGCAGGTGCTTTCTCTGCTCGACCGGCTGACACGTAAAGCGGGAAAGAATCTGGTGATGGTGACTCACAGCCAGGAAGCTGCCAGTTTAGCTGACCGAAACTTTTGTTTGCGGGATGGTAAGCTGACCGTAAAATGCGAAAACTGAGGTGTGCTGATCATCACACCTGCCAGACCCTACTAACCAAGGATGCTGCCATGATAACTATTTACCAAGTAAAAACTGAGTCAAAATCTGACGTCAGGCGCTTCGTTCAGATACCCTTCCGTATGTACGCGAACCATCCTCAGTGGGTGCCGCCGCTATATATTGATGCTGAAATGCAGCTAAACCATGAGAAACATCCCTACTACGAGCATTCTCAAGCAAATTTCTATATCGCTGTCCGAGATGGGGTGGATGTCGGAAGGATCGCAGCCCTTGAGAATCGCAACTACAATCAATGTCATGGTACAGCCACCTGCCAATTCTACCTGTTCGATTGTGAAAATGACCCGGATGCAGCTGCAGCGTTATTCCAACGCGTCTTTGATTGGGCACATGAACGTAAGCTCACGAAAGTCCTTGGACCAAAAGGTTTTGGCCCTTTGGATGGCTATGGCCTCCTGGTAGAGGGCTTCGAACATCGGCAGATGATGACGATGATGAATTACAACCACCCATATTACAACGACCTGGTACGCGGATTGGGTTTTGAAAAGGAAGTCGATTTTGTCTCCTGTTATTTGAACGGGGAGAGCTTCCGCCTGCCTGAACGGGTGCACAGCATCGCTGAGCGCGTCCAGCAACGTGGGACATTAACTGTGCACCGCTTTGAGAGCAAAGGCGAGTTAAAAGCCTGGGCACCAAGGATAGGGAAGGCGTACAACCAGGCCTTCGTCAACAACTGGGAGTACGTTCCCCTCACGGAGAATGAGATTGCGTTCGTGCTCCAGAACATGCTCATTGTTGCCGATCATCGCTTGATAAAGATAATCACCCATGCCGATGACGTGGTTGGATTTCTATTTGGCTGGCCCGATCTTTCCGCCGCCCTGCAGCGCGCCAAGGGTAGATTGTTACCACTGGGTATTATTGATTTGCTGCTTGAGACGCGCCGCACGAAATGGGTTGCTTTGAATGGCGCAGGTATCTTACCGGAATTCCACGGGCGTGGTGGAAATGCACTACTGTATTCCGAAATGGAAAAAACCATTCGAGACTACAAATTTGAGCACGCCGATCTGACGCAGGTTGCTGAAACCGCTGTTCAAATGCGCGGCGACCTGGAGAATGTAGGTGGTAAAGCCTATAAAAACCACCGGGTCTATTACAAGAATCTATGAAGTCAAGCCACAAGCACCCGTCCATACGGCTCGCGTATCGCCCGTTATGGACAATTGGGTGGCGGTACCTGCTTCGCCATCCCTGGCAGTCTATCCTTATGGTGCTCGGTATTACGTTAGGCGTAGCTGTGGTAGTGGCTATCGACCTGGCCAATGCCAGCGCCAGCCAAGCATTTGACCTAAGCACCGCAGCTGTAGCAGGTAATGCTACTCACCATATCGTCGGCGGGCCTGGTGGATTGGATCAGGAATTGTATACCAGTCTGCGGCGCTCTGGGGCGGTAGATATAGCTGCACCAGTCGTCAGCGAGTACTTTGTCTCTCCAGAGCTCGGGGGAGGCTTACTGCAGCTGATGGGCGTTGATCCATTTGTGGACGCTCCATTTCGTAACTACCTCGGTGGGGCAACCAGCAGCCAGAACCGGCAACCCGTAGCAAATTTGACTGCATTCCTCACCCGACCTGGAACCATCCTGGTCTCAATCGACTTGGCCAGACGCTACGATCTAGAAGCATGCGTCCTGGAGCGCCGTGAGTGTGTGATCAACCTGGAGATCGGAGGGAAGTACACATCCGCCATAATTGCTGGTTTACTCCAGCCATCGGACAGCTTGAGCCGGCGCGCCCTGGAGAATGTTGTCATTGCCGATATTGCCACTGCTCAGGAACTGACTGGGCGGCTCGGGAAGATAGACCGCATTGACCTGATCTTGCCAGAGCAAGATGCTAAGCCCAGAGAAGATACACTGCGCCAACTGCTGGCTGCAAATGTCACGTTGCTTCCGGTTGAAGCGCGCAGTGGCACGATTGAACAGATGACCAGCGCTTTCCGTGTCAACTTGACCGCCCTTAGCCTGTTGGCATTGGTAGTTGGGTTGTTCCTGATTTACAACACGATGACATTTTCGGTTATCCAGCGCAGACCCCTCTATGGTACCCTGCGCTGCCTGGGGGTGACAAGACGCGAGGTGTTCTCCCTTGTTATCATCGAGGCGTTAATCGTTGGTTCATTGGGAGCAGTACTGGGAACTATGTTGGGGGTCTTGATGGGACAGGGGGCCATAAAACTGGTCTCTCAAACGATCAATGATCTATTCTTCGTGGTCACAGTTCGCGGGGTACAAATCCCAACCACCAGCCTGGCGAAGGGGAGCTTACTCGGTGTGTTTGCAACCTTGCTTACAGCGGCTCTCCCCGCCTGGGAGGCTGCCTCTGTGCAGCCAAGAGCAGCGCTGTCACGCTCGGGATTGGAGTCTAAAGCCCAGCGGGCGGTCATTTTGGCGGCTATAAGTGGACTGGTCTTGCTGGCAACGGGGATCGTCATTTTATTACTCCCTACTCGGAGTTTGCAGGTCAGCTTCATCGCTACGTTTACCATCTTGATCGGTTCGGCAATGCTTGCGCCGGTGACCACACTGCTTCTGGCGCGGATTTCGATTCCGGTTACCGGGAGGATCTGGGGCAGTCTCGGTCGGCTGGCACCCCGCGATGTAATTAATTCGATAAGCCGCACATCGATCGCTGTGGCTGCGTTAATGGTAGCAGTCTCAGTCACCATTGGTGTCAGTGTGATGGTGAGCAGCTTTCGCTATACCGTCATCGCCTGGCTAGAACAAACGCTACAAGGAGATGTATACATCTCTGCCCCCACGCTCACGTCTACCGAGTCATCCGCACCAGTAAATCCCGAAGTATTATCCAGGATAGAGAGCTGGCCGGGTGTGGAGCAAGTATTTACGCTTCGGTCAACATATGTCAATTCTCCGATTGGACCGATGCACATCGCTGCATCCAGCGATCCCCAGGTGAGCGACCATCGTGATTTCCTGGCAACCAGTGTGCCGGCCGAACGGATAAAAGATGAATTGACAAAGGGTGCGGTGATTATCTCCGAACCATTTGCCAACCGGATGAATATCCGTAAACCTGGAGGCAGCCTGATTATATTCACAGATCAAGGGCAGCGATCATTCCCGATCGTTGGCATTTATTATGATTACTCTTCCACGCAAGGAACTGTCTTAATGTCCCTGGATGTCTACAGGAGGTTCTGGCAGGATCCCGAGATAACAGCTATTGCCCTAATCCTATCACCAGGTACTGACAGCGATCAGGTTGTTGCAGATCTCAGGTCCCATCTAAATTCTGAGCAGAGGTTGGTCATACGCTCCAATCACGCGCTGCGCGATGATGTTCTCCAGATATTCGATCGCACATTTGCCATTACAGGAGCAATGCAGCTCCTGGCAACGATCGTCGCATTTATTGGGGTATTGAGTGCATTACTATCTCTGGAGCTAGAACGCCAGCGAGATATGGGAATCTTGCGCGCGGTTGGACTGACAGTCAGGCAGTTGTGGGGATTGGTACTGCTGGAAACTGGGCTGATGGGTACAATTTCCGGCATCCTTGCCCTGCCCACGGGTTACCTGCTGGCATTGATCCTGGTCTATATCATCAACCGCAGGTCATTTGGCTGGACGCTACAAATGCAGGTGACAGTTGCCCCATTCCTGCTGGCGCTTTTCGTGGCCGTCAGCGCTGCTCTCCTGGCTGGGATCTACCCCGCCAGGCGCATGGGAAAGATGGAAATTGTTGAAGCTATAAGGTATGAATAAGTACTAAGTTGTGCATCAGTGGCTATGCGCATATTGCGATATATTATTTTCGCTATCTTGGGATTGGCGGCCATATTAATGCTGAGATGGTTCCTGATGCCTAGTGCAGCACCGGTTGTTTCCTCTGACATGCTGATATTGCCATCAGACAGCAGCGCCGATACGACAACGGGCTATAGACATGCAAATACAACAGACCGGGTATCCTTCCCCGATGATCTGGGGCCTCACCCAGATTTCCAAACGGAATGGTGGTATTACACAGGAAATTTAACCGATCCGGAAGGGCGTCATTTTGGATACCAGCTTACATTTTTTCGCCGGGCTTTGCAGCCACCCGCAAAGAGAGAACCGCGGCTTTCCGACTGGGCTACAAACCAGGTTTACATGGCGCATTTCGCCCTGACCGATGTGACCGGGAAGGAGCACCATCATTTCGAGCGGTTGGCGCGCGGGGCAACTGGACTTGCAGGTGCTCAAGCTGTTCCATTTACTGTCTGGCTGGATGATTGGTCGGTTGAGCAGACGGGTTCGGATGAATATCGCCTGACTGCCAGGCAAGACGATCTAACAATCGCTCTCAAGCTGGTCGACACAAAAGGATCTATCCTGCATGGAGACCAGGGGTACAGTCAGAAAGGGCCAGATCCAGGCAATGCTTCTTTCTACAGCAGCCAGACCCGTCTCGCGTCCGAGGGCACGATTACGCTTGGTAGGACGGTCTTCACCGTCAGCGGTCTAAGCTGGAAAGATCACGAGTACAGCACCAGCGCCCTCTCGGAGGGGCAGATCGGATGGGATTGGTTCTCTATCCAGCTGGACAATCAATACGAGCTGATGTTGTTCCAAATCCGGCGTGACGATGGCAGCATCGATCCGTTCTCAAGTGGGACATTGATCGCACCGGATGCCAGCACTACCCATATCACGAGGAGTGATTTTTCGATAACCACCTCAGGCACATGGAAAAGCCCGGTCTCTCAGGCTATTTACCCCGCTAAGTGGGTAATTCAGATTCCATCCCAGAAATTGAGCCTGGATATCAGCCCCTATCTTGCGGATCAAGAGATGGTTTTATCGTACAATTACTGGGAAGGGGCAGTTAAGGTTACCGGGATGTTGGAAAACCAACCGGTCACAGGCAATGGCTATGTTGAATTGACCGGCTACTCCCAAGCAATGACCGGAGAATTTTAAGCTACTAGAGGCCATCTTAAAAATGGTAACATAGGGTGTATGTGGCGGCTTCGTCGCCAAATACACCCCATAACCTCCTGTTTTTGAGATAGTCTCTAATAACTTGCCGAGAAATTTGGCGTGCGTAAAACTTCGTACCCTTGAATATCACGCGTCCGACCTTTGACGGTAATTGGCCCAACACGTGTCGTTTCAAATACCCCCACAATCGCTGCCTGAGTAGCTGGTCCAACAATGATCCGATTTGGCCTTGCCATGGTCTGCAGCCCGGCAGCCACGTTCACTGTATCGCCCAAAACAGTTAATTCGACCCGCTGGTCAGTACCGACATACCCCGCAACAACTTCACCGGTGTTTACACCAACTCCAATACGGATATCCTCGTTGAAATCACTGAAAACGGACTCCAGGGTATCCAGCATCTTCAATCCCGCCCGGACGGCTCGCACTTCGTGATTGGCTGCATCCCCGGTCATCCCGAAGACCGCCATGATGCCATCTCCCAGATATTTATCCACCAATCCGCCTGAATCGAAAATAATTTTGGTCATTTCCTGATAGTACCGGCTGAGCAAGTCCCCAAATACCTTGGGCCCCTGGCGCTCCGCCAGACCGGTTGAGTCAGCAATATCCGCGAACAAGACTGTTATCCGGTGTTCCCCCAAACCAGGCAGCACACCTGTAGTCTTATAGTTCTTCATGATGAACTCAACTTCGGTTGGGGAGACAAAGCGCTGAAGTACCTGGCGAACACGCTGCTCTCCGGAAACACGTTCCAATAACTGCATTCTCTGAAGGGTCAATGCAGCTTGATGGCTGATAGCAACTGCCAGCTGGATATCCTGTTGGTCGAACGGTCGTTCAGCAGGATTTGTTTTATACATATAGATAAGCGCCATCACCTCATCTCCGCTTAAGACAGGCACGCATAGCACAGCGCAAATACGGAGCAAGGAGGCACTCTCTCGAATGCGATCTTCTTCTAGTGAGATGTCGGGAATATTTACAACGGACCGCCGCTCGACAGCCATCTTGGCAATCGTCACGGGAAAACCAATATCACGCAGGTTATCAAACTTTTCAGGAAGGATTACCTCACATCGATCCGCACCTAACGCCAGGCGAATCATCGAAGCGACTTCACGCAAGGCACTGTCAACATCAAGCACAGTATTCAGCTTTCGAGCCGCATCGTACATCAAAACCGCATGCTGGTCGATCGACTCCAGCACAACATCCCGGGTCAGCACCTGCGTGCCTGGCACAAGAGACCCGGTTGGAAGGCTGGGTTGAGGCTGGAAGACCGTTATCAGATGCTCTCCGATGCGGATCACATCTCTTGGCGAAAGCAAGCGCGGTTCGATCAGGCGCTCACGATTAACGAAGGTACCGTTCGTACTGCCTAAATCCCGGACAATGAGATTATCCTCTTCGGGATCAAACAGTATTTCTGCATGCAGGCGCGAAGCAGACAGGTCCGAAATGACAATATCATTATCCGCCCGCCGACCAATCGTGGTGCGTCCGGGCGAGATAGAATACTCACGCGGTTTTCCATCTAATGAACGCAGGATCAACAACCACATATGCTAATACCTCACCTAAAGAGCCGCATTTAATTTTACAGGATAACTGGTAGAAAGTAAAAGATTCTTTCGTTCATTGATCTGGTAGCTTACAACTTTGCATGGTGATTTCACACCTTTTTAGCGAAGTTTTCGCTAAGAGGATGTTAAAATCAGTTCTAGTCTCTAGAGAGGTGAGGGGTAATTATTTACCTTCCAGGAGTGTATAGATGGTTGGAGAGATGAGTCTTAAGGAAATATTGGCCGAACCACAAGATCTGGATTCACTCCACATCCCCCAGAATATTGTGATTGACTTGATCTTTCGTTTATTGTTCAATGAGGGAAATGTTTCACTAAGCCGGTTTGTTGAGGTGCTCAAAATACCGAACCGGTTGATCGACAATTTGCTGCTCTGGATGCAAAAAGAACACCTCGTTGAAGTCTCAAAGGTCAGCTCGGACCTGGGGCGCCTTGGGTATTCATATGCCTTGACTGATGCCGGAGAGCAGCGCGCCCGAGACGCCAACGAGCGTAGCTCCTATATAGGTCCGGTACCGGTCTCTATCCCATACTACAATCGCGGGATCGAGCTCCAAACACAGCGCCGGCAGAGGATCTCATCGCACCAGGTAAAAGATGCGATAAAAACATTGATTTTGCCAGATGATTTTCATCGCCGCATTGGACCAGCTATCAATTCAGGCACCTCTCTTTTTCTTTATGGTCCACCAGGCAACGGCAAGACCACAATCGCTGAGGCGATTGGACATCTCATTGCCGGAACCGATCCGATCTGGATACCATATGCACTCACCGCCGGCGGTCAGGTCATCCAAATTCACGACCGGTTGGTACATAAGTCTATCCCGGTTGAAGGGAATCGCACCATTGAGATCGGGCGCGTCGATCAACGCTGGGGAATGTTTAAACGTCCCACTGTAATGGTGGGCGGCGAGCTCAAAATGGATGCCCTTGATCTGCGCTTTGATCCGGTAGCGAAGTTTTATGAAGCTCCGCTGCAATTGAAAGCCAATGGGGGCATGTTCTTAATCGACGATTTTGGTCGCCAACAAGTGCGCCCTGAAGATCTGCTCAATCGCTGGATTGTGCCCCTTGAAAACTTGATCGATTTCCTACGGTTGAACACCGGGCAGACCATTGTCGTTCCTTTCCGAATGTTCCTGGTATTCAGCACCAATCTTGAGCCCCGCTCGTTGGTTGACGATGCCTTCTTACGGCGTATACATATTAAAGTTGAGGTCGGGTCCCCGGATGAGAAGCTTTTTTATCAGATCTTTATAACGATGTCAAAAGTTTATGGAATTGCTTTCGAGCGTGAAGCCTTCGTGTATCTGCTGCAGCGTTGGTATCTGCAAACCGGGAGGACGCTGCAGTCAGTCCATCCTCGCGACATCTTGAGGACGATCCAGGCTTTATGCGAATACGACAACGTACCCCCCCGACTTACTCCATCCTTAATCGATGAAGCTTGTAGAATATATTTTGTAACTTGACAAGCAATTGCTATGCGGAGATACTAATCTCATATAGTTGCCATTCAGCTGATCGGGTCCCTCAGAACCCAATAATGGCTATGCGCAAGATGCCAAACAAATTACCTAGATCCGTCTTGTGTCTACACCACGTAGTCTGGTCACTATTCTCCTGGGAGTAAAAGGCCTCGGCATTGCTAACAGCCTGCGCGCTATTCGTTTCAGCCTGTCCAGGCAGTGTTCGGATCGCACCTACCGCCAGCGGTTGGCCAAATCCAGCTCACCAATTGGGAAGCTGACCAAAACCGATCCAGTACCGCACGGCTGGCAGATTGGCTTTGAACATGCCAGCCTTGAATTGGTCTTTCTCGCCAAAGACCTGGCGCGGTTAACCTGGCAGCCCGGCAGGCTGCCAGTGCCTTATGCAATCGAGCAAGCAAAGTGGCCAGAGACGGATGTTCATCACCTACCTCTCCAGGATGGTTTTCTCCTTTCCACTTCAGATCTACAAATAGAGGTCCATGCGACAGGCCAGGTGCAGTTTCTCGACCCGAACAACAGCCTGCTGCATTCACTCTATCCACCTGTACGCTCAGGTCAAGGCTGGGTGCAGCAGGCTTCACTGCTGCCAGGGGAGCACATCTACGGATTGGGGCTTCACGCCCAGGGATTGAACTTACGCGCCCAGACGCACCGCATGTGGGCCACCGATCCTGGAGGTATCTACGGGCCTGGGATCGATCCGCTCTATATGCCGATACCGGTATTTTTCGGGCTTCACGAAGGGGGAAGCTATCTGATATTCTATGAAAACCATTGCCCATCGACTTTTGAGATGGGCAGCCGCTCGACTTATGAGTCGGATTCAGCCAGGCTTACCTTCGAGATGGGCGCGCTGCGTTATTACTTCATCCAAGGACCATTTTCGAGTGCAATCGAGCAATTCAGCTGCCTGACGGGAAAAGCCCCGCTGCCGCCAATCTGGAGTCTAGGCTACCACCAATCTCGATGGGGATACAAATCTACTGAAGACATCCGCCAGGTGGTTCAAGGTTTCAAGGAGCATCGCCTCAATCTAAGCGCTGTCCATCTGGACCTTGATTACATGCATGATCGCAGGTCCTTCACTTTCGATCCTGACCGCTTCGCGGACATTGAAGAGCTGTCTGCAGATTTAAAGCGCGATGGAATTCACTTAGCAGGCATCCTGGATCCAGGTATCAAGGTGGAAGACGGGTACGATATCTACCGCAGCGGACTGGAAGCAAACGCCTACTGCACCGACCCCGGTGGAAAAACACTTACCGCGGTGGCATTTTCCGGACCGACCGTGTTCCCTGATTTTACTTCTTCTCGTGTGCGGAAATGGTGGCAGGAGTTCTATCCTCGCCTTCTCAAACGGGGTCTGGATGGTATCTGGCACGATATGAATGAGCCGACTGCGTTCAATGCTTGGGGCGGCAATCATCTCCCCCTCAATATGAGTCTCGACCTGGAAGGGACCGGAGGTGATCACTACCAGGGACATAACGTGTACGGGCTGCAGATGAACCGGGCTGGATACGCGGCAATGAAGCAGTACGCTCCTCACAAGCGACCCTGGATCCTATCTCGATCGGGATGGGCAGGCAACCAACGCTATGCCTGGAACTGGACTGCTGACAGCGAGAGCACCTGGGCAGGATTGAAGCTCAGCCTGACCGCGACACTCGCTCTGGCATTTTCCGGAATTCCTTACTGCGGTCCGGACATCGGTGGCTTCAGTGGCGATCCAACTCCGGAGCTATATACGCGCTGGTTCCAGCTGGCTGCATTCCTGCCGTTCTTTCGGACGCATTCCTCATTGATCACCCAAAGACGCGAGCCGTGGGTGTTTGGCGAACCATATACAGGCATCATACGCCGCTATATCAATTTGCGTTATCAGCTCCTGCCTTATCTATATACGCTTGCTTGGGAAGCCAGCCAGCGAGGTTATCCAATTGTACGCCCCATCTTTTTTAGGGATCAGGATCAACCAGAGCTGTGGGATATCGATGACGGCTACATGTTAGGGGACACCCTGCTCATCGCCCCAGTATTTTCTGTTGGGCTGGAGAAGCGCCAGGTTAGTTTTCCAAAAGGGTCATGGTATTCTTTCTGGGACGATCATTTCTATCAAGGACCGGGGAACTTTACCATACCGGTGAACCTGGAGAATATACCGGTATTTGTGCGCGGCGGATTACTGCTGCCTTTGTTAGACAGAGAGCGATTGTCCCTTAACATCTACCCGGGAGAGGGGAACAGCCTGTTGTATTCCGATGCCGGCGATGGGTTTGGTGCGGGGCGAGTAGATAAGTATAAGATGCATACAATACCGCATGGATACCGAATCGATTGGCAAACCGAAGGTGAATACCCCTTCCCTTACCCGGATATTGAGACAGTCCTTCATGCAGATAAACTCGAACGGGTATTCGTTGATGGAGAGCAGCTTGCTCCATTGGGAAATCACTTCTCATGCGGCATCTTCCAGCAGGCGGATTTAATCCTGGGCAAGCCGGTCGACGATCGCCGATAATCATCCATTCGCACTTCGGCATTCATTCAAAAGTAGGATGCATAGGTATTTGATAGTCGGTAAACTTATATGCGTACGCATGTAGCATACAACCATCTGTAACTCTAATAATCAATCAGGTATAAACCTTTTATGCTGCCAGGCTGCGTGGTCTGACGATCGATTGGGGAGGGAACCACATGATTCGCCGGTTGATTCTTGCCTCACTTATCTTTGGACTCCTGCTCTCGTGTCGTGGAGCATCGCCTGTCCCCAAGACAGCCGACAGCCAGGCTGAGTCTGCAGCAGTCGCCCAGGTGCAGCCCAAACCCACGGACTCCCCCCGACCAGAGACCACCCCCACCCCGGTTTCCGCGGAGATACAATCCGATATCGATCTAGACCATTTCCTACCAGGAGCACCCATCAAAGTGCAGTTCAATCAGGGGATGGACCCGGAGAGCACAACATTCCCCCTGCTGACTTATCCCTGGGTAGACGGCGAGATCCGTTGGGATGAGAGCAAAACGAGCCTGACTTTCACACCGCTGACCGGATTTAAATCCAACCAAACTTACCAGCTCCTGCTCAACGAAGATTTACGCAGCCATAACGGCGGCGTTCTGGAAGATGCGATCAAATGGGAAATATCAATCCTGCCTCCTCCCCAGCTTCTCACCCGCACGCCGGCTGAAACAAGCCTGGAAAATCGCAAACCCAGCATCCAGCTTGTTTTCGATCAGGCGATGGATGCCAAATCCTTCGCAAGTGCCTTGGACGTACAGCCAGATCTCCCGTTAAACATTCGTTGGCATGGGAACACCGCATCCATCACCCCTCAGCAGCTCCTGAATCCGGGTCAGCGCTATCATTTTACCCTGGCGGGTGAGGCAAAGGACGCTCGAGGGATAACTCTCGGAGAAGATTACCGCTGGGATTATAGCCTGCCAGCGCTGGTTAATGAAGTATCCGATGGAAGCGATGTGGTTGAGAACGGGCTGATCGAAATCTTGTTAAACTACTCTATCCAGAACCTGGATCTAAATCAGATCATCCACATCGAACCATCTACCCAGGGCACATGGACTCGACAAGGAGAAAAGCAGATCGTCCTTGTTGGCTCCCAAAGCCTTCCCTACAGCACGCAATATTCGATCAGCCTCACCGACGGGCTGCTCGACAATCATGGTGATTCACTTCCTCCACCCCCACCGGTAATTTTCCAGACGCCTCCCCCAATTCTGTGGACCGACCCACTCCCCATGGATGGAGCTCACCCGCATAATGAGCCAGTCCAGATTACCTTTACCCTCGAGATGGATCACTCCTCAACTGAAGCAGCATTCCATGTGGAACCCGCCATCAAAGGCAGCTTTACCTGGGAAGGTCGTACCCTTATTTTCCAACCGGAGAGCGGCTTTGAGCCAGATCACAGCTATACCGTCAGCCTGACTACAGACGCACTCACTGCACAAGGCGAGCCTGCCCTGCTTGAGCCTTATTTGCTTACTTTCACCGCCTTTGCTCCGTACCGCTACGGAGCGCCGGGTTTTGGCGATTACGGTCCGAACGCCCAGGTTATTGACGTGGACGGGCGCCGCGCAGTGCAGTATTACGCTCCCCAGGACAGCGGACCGATCAGCTTCACAATCCATCGCTTAAACCTGGAGCAGTTTCTGGATCGCTATTCCTCCGGATTTCGCGGCGTTGCGGGCTTCGAGCGTGGGCCGATCAGCACCGCTGGGGGGGCACTCATCACTGAGTGGGAGGATAATCTGCGCGGCAGATCAGGTGGATGGGAGGGCACATCGCGTGAAACGATCATACCTGATGATATCGATGCTGGGCTGTATGTGCTCACTATGAACTCCCCAGCCGGAGCTACCGACCAACTGCTGCTGGTGCTGACACGCAACACCCTGGTGGTGAAACAGGCTGAAGGGCAGATTGTGTGCTGGATCACAGATATTAACGGCAATTCCAGACCGGGGACCAGGATCAGCATATTCGCGCGCGACGGCGAGCAGATCGCCCAGGGGCGTGCAGACGAGATCGGCATATACCAGGCGCGAGTAGCTCGCGATCCACAGCCGCTAATTGTCGTTGCCGAGGATAGCCTGGCGCTCACCGGGCGAGATTTCGAGGGCACAGATATTACCGTTAGCGGTTTGAGCAACGAATGGCAAACGGGAGCAGGTTGGTGGGGCTGGTGGCAGGCAGCACCTAAAACGATGCGCACCGCCGCATATATCTACACCGATCGCCCAATCTATAAGCCGGGCCAAAGCGTCTACTTCAAAGCAGTTTTACGTTTGGATAATGACTCTCAAATCGAATTGATGACCGAAGGAACTCCAGCGACCATGCGCATTCGGGATGCGCGCAATAACATCGTCCAAACCTATGAGCTGGCGACTAGTGCCTTTGGAACCCTTAATGGTGAGTTTCTACTAGCTGAAGGCGCCATGCTGGGAGACTACCAGATCGAGCTGGAAGTCATGGATGATATCCACCGCCAGTTATTTAAAGTACAGGATTACCGTAAGCCAGATTTCACGATCAACATCAACACCGACCAGACATACTATGTTGCTGCTGATCCAGTGCAGGTAGATTTAGACGCCAGCTATTTCTTTGGCCAGCAGGTTGCCGGAGCTTTCGTGACCACCAAACTCTACGAGCTGGTGGAATATGATTATTCATATTCCGACTCAGACGAGAGAGATACACCGGAGTACGTGTGGGTGGGAGGTTACGATACCGAAACGGAGGGTCGTACCGACGCGCAAGGGCATTTCTCATACGGTTTTCCTGCAACTACGGGCAGCATGGGCTATACCGACTCGTTGGCATCCACGAATGGGATTCATACTACCTGGGGATTGGAGGCCACCCTCGATGACGGCAGCCATCAGACGGTCAGTGCCTTTACAGTGTTCAAGGTATATAACACCTCTGAGATCTACAAGCTGGACACCGGAAATTGGCTGAAGACCCCCGGCGAAGAATTTCGGGTATCGGGCAATATTACCGACCTGGAGAACCTACCGGTCAGCCAACGCTCTGTTAAGCTGGAACTGGCACAATACGATTGGGAGTCTTACTCCTACGACAGGATTGTGCAATCGTTTGATCTGATCAGCGATAAAGATGGCTTGTTCGAAATTGGAATGACCATCGACAGATCGGGCTACTACCAGTTGAGGTTGGTCGGAAAAGACAGCCACGATAACGCCATTCTCGAGACTACCTGGCTATATGCCTACCGTCCTCGCGATCGATGGGCCAGTGATTACATTGAGACGCTGCGGATAGCAGCCGATAAAAGTACGTATACCCCAGGTGAGACAGCCCGCCTGATGATCGAATCTTCATTCAGTGGATCGGCACTTCTAACCTTTGAGCGCGGTACCACCCGGCGGGCCCAAGCCGTGCAGCTGACATCTCCGGTTACATTGGTCGAGGTCCCTATCCAGTCAGAAGATGCGCCGAATATCTATATCACTGTCAACGCCTGGCAGGAACAAGATACTCGCCTGACACAAGATACCTACACCAGCCTGAATGACAGCAAGCTGCGCACCGCCAGCGTTGAGCTCCTGGTTCCAGTGGTTGGTCGGCGATTGAACATCAACATCACTCCGGATCAGCCAGATTACGCACCTGGCGATGAAGCGACCTTCACCATTGAAGTGACCGACGAGCAGGGCAATCCGGTCCAGGCAGAGCTTTCTGCGGCATTGGTGGACGAGGCGATCTTCAGCTTGAGCGAAAATCTATCGGGCTCTATATTCGATGCCTTCTACGCGCCGCGTGACCATATCGTGCGCACCTACGATTCGATGGCCTTGGAGAGATATTTGATGATGGGGGGGATGGGCGGCGGTGGCGGCGGTGATTCCGGCAATCCGCGCAGCGATTTTCCAGATACCGCTGCCTGGTTCCCACTGCTGACCACCGATGAGCAAGGGTCAGTCACGTTCAGCCTGACGCTTCCCGATAGTCTGACAAGCTGGCGGCTGACCGCCCGGGCAATAACCATTGATCACATGGTCGGCGATTCCCAGGTGAACATCGTCACCAAAAAGGAGATCGTGGT
Organism: uncultured Anaerolineaceae bacterium; assembly: GCA_964525785.1. Classification (GTDB taxonomy): domain Bacteria; phylum Chloroflexota; class Anaerolineae; order Anaerolineales; family UBA4823; genus JAQBDA01. The sequence goes on along the minus strand of CAZGIX010000001.1, from coordinate 24,818 downwards.
GCGACCCATCCTGCCGAATATCTTGACAAACGGAGACAAGGTAGAGCTCTCTGCTATGCTGCATAATTACTCTTCCGAGCCAGTTGAGCTCGCGGTTTCCATACAGATTCATAATGGCGATGAATCAGGACAGCCAGCTTCAACTCCACCAATCCTGATATCTGGCTCTCCAACCCAGTCCCTCAACCTATCACCCGGCGAAGTGCGTATGCTCGGCTGGAATGGAGAGGTATTGGCAGCCGGTTCAGCGCGGGTAACTGTGTCTGCCATCCCGGTTGACACAGCTCTGGTAGGCGATGCTGTGGTTCTGCTGCTGCCAATCCAGGAGCGAGCAGTAGCGGAGGTAAATAACCAGGTGGGTGATTTCACAGGCGAGTTCAACACTGCCATCGTGGTGCCAGGAGGTGTGTTGGAAAGCAGCACAGTGCTCATTGAGGTCAGCCGCAGCATTGCGGGTACATTGCTGACCGGCCTGGAATTCTTAACCGGCTATCCATATGGCTGTGTAGAGCAAACCATGAGCCGCGCATTGCCCAATGCCGTGGTTGGGCGAGCATTCCACCAGCTCGGAGTGAGCAATCCCACTTTGGAATCTGATCTGCCAGCTTTGATCAATGCCGGTCTTCAGCGCCTGTACGGATACCAGCATAATGATGGCGGCTGGGGGTGGTGGTATGACGACCAGACACACGATTATCAGACTGCCTGGGTTGTCTTTGGTCTGGCAGTGACAGCTGAGGCAGGCTATGAGGGTGACCCACAGGTTATCCAGCGCGGAGCTGATTGGTTGAAAGCGTATGTCCAGGATCCCAACCCGGTTGCCATGGGGTATGCAGGGGATCACATTACCGCTTATACAGGCGACCAGGAATTCGAAGGAGCGGATCTGCGCACCCAGGCATTTGCCTTATTCAGCCTGGCTTACGCCGGCTATGGCGATATAGATGCAACCCTCCGCCTTGCAGACCAAGCTTATGAGCTGGATACCTTCAGCGAGGCAGCCCTGGCACTGGCATTGTTCAAGCTGGGTGCCCATGAGCAGGCGCAGGCGATCTTGGCTCTGCTCGCGGAGAGCGCAGTGCAGAGAGATGGGTTAGTATACTGGCCCAATCCATATGAAGATGGTCATTACTATGAAAAGACCATGTCCTCCAGTGTACGCAGCACGGCTCTGGCATTGGATGCTTTTGTAAACATCAGACCCGACCACCCTCTGGTGCCCGGTATGGTCCGCTGGTTGATGAAGCAGCGCAGCCAAAACGGCTGGGGCTCGACGAATGAGACGGCTTTCACCATCATCGCCCTGACTGATCACCTTCTGGCAGAGCAGGCATTGACGGCTGACACAGAGTACGCGATCTCTCTAAACGATGATGTGATTTCCAGTGGACTCTTAGGCCCTGGCGAACCGGTCATCTCCCTGGAGGTGCCTGTCACACAGCTCCAAACAGGAGGAAACCTGATCAGCATGCACTCAGCCAGCGATCAACGCCTGTATTACCTGATCAACAGCCGGATGGAATTTCCATATGAACAGGTGGAGGCTGCGGGGAGCGTGCAGGTCGAACGGACCTATACATCTGCTGATACGAATGAAGTCATTACCAGCTATAAGACAGGCGAGCTCTTGCGTGTCACTTTGCGGGTAACTTTGCCGGATAAAGGTTTTTTTATCATCGTGGAAGATAAACTGCCCGGTGGATTAGAGGCGTTGAACGAAAGCCTGAATACGACCAGCCACGAGCAAACGCTCTACGAAGAGCCGACTTATTACTGGCAGGACTATGGCTACAACAACAAGGAAGTGCATAGCGATCGGGTGAGCTTCTTCATTTCAGAACTCGGCTTTGGGGAGCATACATACAGCTACCTGGCACGCGCCACTCGCAGCGGCAGCTTCACGGCATTACCGGCTGAAGTGTATGCCATGTATGATGCAACGGTCTGGGGACGCTCTGCCAGTGATTCAATAGAAGTGCTGCCTTAAGCATCCACAACAATCAATTTCTGGGGGTGGAGCGAATCTGCCACGCTGTGTATTCGTGCGCTTCATGATCTGTCAGGTGGTGATTTCTCTCTGGTGAAGCAGCGATAAACCATCCTGCCTCTACAGCATTCGACTATAATATTAGGAACTGATGTCTACCGCGGGTTCTGAAGATCTTATGGAGTGAATACCTTGGAGAATCCAGCATCCTCTCAGCTACCAGCAGATGCATCTGCCGATATGAACCAGATTACGCAGGATGCACCCCTTTTCGTCCACAGCCGTTCACTGACACGGTTGGTCGTGGGCGGCATTGGCTTGTTCATGGACGAGCTTTGGAGCCGGCTGGAAGAATGGGAGACGACTACTGATCGTCAGGTGAGAGAAATGCTGCCAGCAGCACAGCAGGATGGAATTTCACCTGCCCGGAAAGGTGCAGTTGGTGTCAGGGAATCTGGCTCTGCTGTTGTGACAGCCCGACGGGCGATGATCGGGATGATCTTTCAGGCCGAGGATAACATCCGTTATAGTGTTGCCCAGGCCGGTAGGATCGGGCGATTGATTGAAAAAAGTGTCAGCCCACTCCTAAAACCGCTCGCGCGCTTACCGTTGATCAAACCAGCAAAACGCAGATATGATCAACTTGTTGCCCGAGGCGAGATGGAATTGGCAAGCTGGATTAAAACAGGAGAAGAGCAGGAATTATCCAGTCGGATTTTGATGACAAGAGCGCTGAGCGAGACGATAGATGCTTTCTTCGACTACCTGGCTGCCAATCCCTCAGTCAGAGATTTGGTGCAAACACAGAGCACTGGACTGGCGAACGAAGTTGTTGAAGAGGTGCGTGAGAGGACGGTGAGTGCGGATACGTTCCTGGAAGGGATAGCACGCGGTATCTTTCGCAAAACACCGCGCGTGGAGGTGCCTGCACCCTCTCCAGAAGTGAAAATTAAGGCAGCTTCTCTGCGATCTATCCATCAGCGGGGTAAAAAGCGGCTCCAATGAACCAGACACAAGGACAAACCGCACCAATCATAACGGACCTACAGGGTTATTATGCTGGATTTATCAGCCGTGTGCTTGCCTTTATCATCGATGCAATCATCATCGCATTGACCATCACCGTATTTAATTGGATCGTCTGGGTAACACTCGATACATTGAGCACGGGAATATTCCTCGGCATCTCTGCTAATAAAATCCCCGGCGTTGGACCGGTAATAGATTTCTTACGCGACTCATTCCTGATTGGATTCCTTTCTGCCCTCTTTATCCTTTTGTATCATGTCTTCTTCACGTACTTTGCAGGACAAACACCCGGAAAAGCCCTGCTTGGCCTGCGGGTTGTCGCTGTAGAAGGCAAGCGAGTCTCGGTGGTTCGCAGCCTGCTACGCTACCTGGGCTACTTTGTTTCAGCCGCCCCCTTATTCATTGGCTTTTTCTGGGTTCTGATCGACGACCAACGCCAGGGTTGGCATGATAAGATTGCACGTACCTATGTGATCTATACATGGGAAGCACGCCCTGATGAACGTTTTTTATCAAAAGAACTGTACATCTTATCTTCACACCACCGCCGGGGATCCAGCCAGTAATACCGATCCGTTCCATCAGAGAGCATATCCCCAGGGAGATTGAATGAAGTCCAAATATCTTCCCCGCAACCCGATCAGGCGGGTACTTCTAGGCGCGTTCATAGCCTTTGCCCACTCGAAGAACGGCATCAAGCTAGCCAGTCTGGGAAGAATTCCGAATCCACGGGATCATACGGATTGGCTGGAGATTACGCAGCTAAGATTGGCGCTTCCACGCCTGCCGGTCGCATTTTCCGGGTATCGCATCGTCCATATCAGTGATCTGCATCTTGGCACCTGGTTGAACCAATCCATCCTGGATCAAGTGGTCGAGCAGGTGAATGGTCTGAAACCAGATCTGATCGCCATAACCGGAGATTTCGTCACCTATCAGCCGGAACTCTATGCACCAGGCATCATCGAGGCATTGAGCCGGCTGAAATCCAACGACGGTGTATTAGCGGTGTTGGGAAATCACGATCATTGGTCCGATGCACAGGTAATCCGACAGTCGATCGATAGCGCAGGTGCAATTGATATGAGCAACCGGATCATCAGCCTGAATCGGGAATCGAATTTCCTGCATGTCGCGGGTGTGGATTCGCATTACCTCCGTCTAGATCGGCTGGATTTAGTAATCGAACAGATGCCTTCAGAGGGAGCAGCGATCTTATTGGTACATGAACCGGATTACGCAGATATCAGCGCAGCCACTGGGCGGTTCGATCTGCAGCTCTCGGGTCACAGCCACGGCGGTCAGGTAAGGCTGCCGGGTTTAGGCGCGATCTTTTTACCCTATCTGGCGCGTCGATATCCGTACGGCTTGTATCAAATAGATGGCATGCAGCTCTATGCAAACCGTGGTCTGGGCACTGCTGAGCTGCAAATTCGCATTAATTGCCCTCCGGAGATTGCCGTGATTACGCTGGAACAAAGCTCCTCCGGGATCGTCGGCTCTAGGTAGATAGTTTCTGAGAGTATTCAAGAGGATAATATGTGTTGATTTTCACAAAAGGTGGTAAATCAATATATGCGTGAATTAGCCATCCTCGGGATCGGTCAAACTCCGGTCGCTGAAAGTTGGGAAACATCGCTGCGCGAGCAGGCAAGCGAGGCAGTGCTGAAGGCTTTGCAAGACGCCGGGCGTGAGGGTGTAGATGCATTGTTTGTCGGCAACATGCTGTCGGGTATCCTCAGCCACCAGGAAGCATTGGGGACTTTGATTGCTGATTGGGCTGGCTTGAGACACATTGAGGCAGTTAAAGTGGAGGCAGCCTGTGGGTCAGGCGCGGCTGCCCTGCGGCTGGCGATCATGGCAGTCGGCTCTGGCGAGATTGACTCAGCCATCGCCCTGGGTGTGGAAAAAATGACCGAGATGAAAGGTGCGGATACCACAGCGGCTTTGGCAGAAGCTGCAGATGCTGATTACGAAACTCCGCACGGGCTGTCTTTTGTGGCACTTAATGCATTGGTCATGCGCCGCTATTTGTACGAATACGGCTGGAAGCACACCGATTTCGCCCCATTTTCGATCAATGCCCATGCCAATGCCCTCCACAATCCGTACGCCAGGCTGCATGAAGCTATTACCGAAAAAGATTACCAAAATGCACGCATGGTGGCTGAACCCATCAATCTGCTGGATGCCTCTCCGATTGGGGATGGTGCCGCGGCTGTGCTCATCGTACCGTTAGAACACCTGCGGCACCGCAATGGAAAGGGCCGGCCAGTTGTAGCCATAGCCGGATCGACCGCTGCTACCGATACGCTGGCAGTCCATGACCGGAAGGATGTTACCTTGCTGTCTGCTGCCGCCAGCTCAGCATCACGCGCATACGCTCAGGCTGGGGTTACACCACAAGATATTGACCTGTTTGAGCTGCATGATGCTTTCTCGATCATGACCGCCCTTTCGTTGGAAGCGTGTGGATTTGCTGAGCGCGGACAGGCGCCGCGTCTGGGTCTTGATGGACACATCCACCCTGGTGGGCGTATTCCCATCTGCACATTGGGTGGTCTGAAAGCGCGCGGCCACCCGGTTGGCGCTACTGGGATTTATCAGATAGCCGAGGTTGTGCAGCAGCTGCGTGGCGAAGCCGGTCCAACCCAATTGGACGGCGCGCGGATCGGGATGGCTCAAAATATCGGCGGTAGTGGAGCTACGATCATCACACACATTCTCAGGGTAAAATAGAGGAGATGCAAAAATACAAGTACGTATTTGTCCTGCTTCTCCTGGTTGTCTTATTATCTATCAGCCTTAATAGAGCAGTTTCGGCACAATCTGGAAGTAATACCCCGCTGCTTTTACCCGCCGGGGGGGGCTACGCAGAGATCTATCCTGCTCTCTCTCGGGCAGCGATTTCGAATGCCCAATCGGGCATCGCCAGCATCCTGGTCTTGCCGATCACGCTTGCCTCTGATCCAGATGTGATCAGCGATGCCGAGCGCCAGCAAGTGTTGCGTACAGCTGAAAATCTCAGAGCGGAGATAGAAGCGGTTTGCCAACAAGCAGCCGGGAGAGAGGTAACATGCACGGTTGATATGATCCCAATATTCATCCGTGATGATGCACTCAATCCAGATTTACTATCCCATTTTTCGGAACATCTCTCTGCGATCTTTATTCCCGACGGCGACCCTGCGGTTGCCACACAGGTGATTGGGGGTACACCGGTGGAGGGCGCATTGGTGCGTGCACACCAGGCAGGTACAATGATCGCAGGAACAGGCGCCGGGGGGACATTAAGCTCAGCAGCTATGCTGCGCGGCTATTCTCCGGGTTTCGATAATAAACATGCTTTGAATTTCCACGCCGTTGAATTATGGAATTCAGCTGAACATCACGGATTATTCATTGGTTTTCAAAACGCCATTGTAGATACCAGTTATTTTCAACAGGGTAATATTGGTCGTTTACTGAATGCAATCCATCTGCCGGACGGACCCCATGTAGGTATTGGCATTGACACTGGTACCACGGTTTTTGCACCCGACGGTAATAGTCTGGACGCCGTATTCGGACGCTCAGCGGTAATGGTACTTGACGCTGAAACCTACCAATCTGCAGCACGCGCTCGCTACCGGGGCTGCGGGGAGGTAAATGCGGCTGTTCTTCCATGTACTCCGCTGATAAGCATGCGCAATGTGCTTGTCCATCTTCTGGCGCCCGGTGAATTCTCATACGATCTGCTGACCCGCCAGCATTCCCTGGCGCCGGTTCAAGAACGCCTGAACCGCGATCCCTTACAGCTGAGGCTTCCTCCCGATGCAGGGACGCTGATCCTCAGCGGCGGGTTCGCCATGCAGGATTCAAGCCAAATTATCCTGGATTATCTTCGCCAAATCAGCGGTTCACCCCGGCAGAACTGGCTGGTTATTGTCGCAGGCTATCCGAGCACCAACCAGGCGCAATCGGTCGCTGTGCAGATTAGCAGTTCTTTGGAAATGCATGCGAGTATTTATATCCTGCCCCCCGATGCCCAGACACTTGACATAGACCCAAGCAGATACGATGGCATCCTCATATCCGGCGCTGATCCATCCCGGATTCAATCCGCTGCCCTCGAACCGGTGATCTCTGCCTGGCGAAGTGGAACGACATTGTTAATGGATGATGCAGCAGCAGCCTTGGCGGGATCTTATTTCGCTTCTGAGAGGGTACCGACCGACGGACGTCCAGTGCAGGATCTAGCCGCATCCAGATCATTTCTGCTCGACCAGATCAGCTCATCGCCGGGTCTGGAGCTGGTCCCACTGATTATTGAACCACGCCTGATGAGTTCCAACCGTTGGGGTCGGCTGTTCTCTACAGCCTACAACCACCCCGAAATGGCAGCCTTGGGCTTGAATTTAGACACAGCGATCGCCCTCGACTCCGAGGGTGCAACTTTGATCGGCTCGAACGCGGTGATTGCCCTGGATCTACGCCCGGCATCGCTGTCAGTAGGCGACAATCAGGGACTCGTCATCGCCAATGGATTCCTGGATATCTTCGCCCCTGGTGAGCCCATTTCGTTTGAAGTCGCTGACAGCCAGCCGATCGCGGAACACATGCCAACGCCGGTATTGCTAACTGCTACCGCCACACCCTTACCGACCGCCACATCTACCTCTACACCAACGCTGACGCCAACCGCAACACGTACCCATCGTCCCACACGCACTCCACGACCGACAGCGACCCCTCGTGATATCCCACCACCCTCCGATCCCGATCTCAATCAGTGGATGGTTGCATTTGGTGTCCTGGTCGTGATCGTGATTGTGTTCGGAATGCTCATCAACCGCCAGAGGCTTACGCGCCGTTAGGAAATTTCTTCCGAAGTTGATTATTCCTGTGATGGCAGTGACATTCTACAGTTGAATTCGTACCATCTTTCACGTACAATCATTGTGAGAGGTCATCAAAACAAAATAATCCACAATATTCGGAAATTCTAAAACCGAGGGTTATCCCTTCCGAGTAAATCCACCTCATAAAGGACAAGGAGTATCCGCATGTCGGAACGTAAGAAAGTCAATCTACCGGCTTTATTTAAGAAGGTCGCCAGCGGGGAACCGATCACATGGCTGACCTGCTACGATTATCCTACTGCACACCTGCAAGAAGAGGCTGGTATCGACATGATCCTGGTAGGTGACAGCCTGGGCATGACGATGCTTGGCTACGAGAACACCCTGCCGGTGACCATGGATGATATGATCCGCCATACCCAGGCTGTACGGCGCGGCGCGCCAAACGTTTTCCTGGTTGGGGACATGCCGTACATGAGCTACCAACCCAGCGTTGAGTCGGCTATCCGCAATGCTGGCCGGTTCATGGCAGAGGCCGGCTGTGATGCCATAAAGCTGGAGGGTGGCGCTGAGATGGCTGATCGTATTCGCGGCATCGTGAATTCTGGCATACCAGCGATCGGTCACCTTGGACTGACCCCCCAAAGTGTCAGCGCCCTGGGTGGGTTCAGGGTACAGGGTAAAGGTGCATGGCAGGCCAAGAAGATCATCGATGATGCCAAGGCACTCGAAGCCGCAGGAGCATTTATGATCTTGTTAGAAATGGTGCCTGACCGGGTGTGCAAGCTGATCACAGAACGGGCAGATAATTGCATTATCATGAGTCTGGGCTCGGGTCCGAGCGCACATGGACAACTTCTCATTTACCACGACATGTTTGGACTATTCCCGCGCTTCAAGCCACGCATGGCGAAAGTATTTGGTGAGGCAGGCAAGGTCATTTTGGACGGCCTGACACTTTATGTGAAAGAAGTCAGCGAGCATTCCTTCCCCCAACCGGATAACTGGTTTGGGATGCCGGATGAAGAATATGAGGAATTAATCCGGATGCTTAGATAAGGTATGGACACATAGCGTGCAGGAATGTACGCTATGTGTTTTATATGGGAATTCTATTTTCCGGGAGAATCCACAATGTATGATGACTTACGCCAACTGTTAAAGATCCCATCCGAGCGTCTTGACGACATTAATGCAGTCTTGCTGGACCCAGATATGCAAGTAGTCAACAATTTCCTCGAGGTGGTCGCCAGGTACGGAACGGCTGACGAAATAAATGCGAAGGCAGAGCAGGCGCGCCAGCTGCCGAACTTGCTCCAACGCGTGAAAGAGACCCAACCCAAATTCTTGGATGATTTGAAGTGGTTGGAAGAGCAGCGTGATCGAAAAGCGTTCGTCAGCCTTGCTGACTACCGCCGCTCGGTCTTGGGGACCAGGGCAGACCGGATAGCATTCAAGGATGAGTTTGCCGTCACCTTAGAGGTCAGCGCCTGCCAGTATTTTCCCTGGGTGATTGCAGCGGCGCGTCGCGCCATTGAGCAATGTTCCTTAATGCCTGGACGTTGGATTAAAGTACGGAAAATGAAGGAGCAAGAAGCCGATGGCGATCTGCCAGCCATCGCCGCGGCGATGAACATTATCGGCGCCAGCTATGTCGAGACACTGGATACCAAGGGCACAGATGGTTCCAATATTCATCTGGGAGGACCCGCCACCATAACCGGCTACTTTGGCGGCGTCGGCGAACCTAATCACTACCCCCTAAAATGGCTGGATGAATTCCTGTATTACTATACAAACTACGGCGTGCGCCAGGTGCTGAACATTAATCCCGGCACTGTCCTGGTCGGTTATCTCCTGTACCGGCTGGGTATAAACATCGAGTTCAAGATATCAGTATTTATGGGCAACGACAATCCCTATGCCGGATTATGGACCTTGATCGGCGCCAAGCTGTTCTCACGGGATGACGGCACCTCCCCGCTGATCGGCTTCAATTGGAGCAACTCGATCAACAACGAGACCATGGAAATCACTGCCCAGTTCCGGAAGGCGCTGGGCTTCGAGGATGTGGTGCGTTTCGAGCACCACATTACCGAAACGTGGAAGAGCATCGTCCGCCAGCCTTACAATCGCCGCGACGAGCTGGTACAAATCGCAGACCATGTGGCCAATATCTCCGCCAAGCACGAAGGCGGCGATCCGGAGATCGACCAGACCCGGCTGCACCCGTCCGATATTCTGGATTATTTCCGAGATAAAAGTGAAGTCATCGAAAGCGGTGATTGGGATGCCATGCAGCTCAATTTCCTAGACAAGGTAGAAGCTACCAATCGCACTGCCTGGGCGCTCACTCAAAATGGCCTGTCATTCGTAGCGGCTCAGAATCTTCACCTCTAGTTTTTGCGGAGTGCGCAACCATGATCCCAAGACGTATGGAAACATTCCTGCGGGAACGCCTGCCTGAGAGCACATGGCAGAACCGCTTGATATGTGAAGACGGGCATTGCTTTATGGAATTCAACGCCCTGGACATAGACCGTCTTAACCGCCTGGGGATCGAAGCAGATAACCTGGGACCGACCCTGGTTGTATGCATGTGGGACGAACAATCAGCACTCGAGATAGGTGGCTATTTAGTTATCGACAATCTGGCTATGGGCAAGCCTTCGATGGGTGGCATTCGCATGATGCCGGATGTCACCCCGGCTTCGATCTATAGCCTGGCGCGCGGCATGACATTGAAAAACGCGGCTGCGAACTTGCCTTTCGGTGGCGGGAAGGCCGGGATCATCGCTGACCGCCACCAGACCCCAGAAATCCATGCAAACGTGGTGCGTGCTTTCGCCCGTTTACTGCGCCGCTATACGGACATCTTCCTGCCCGGCCCCGATGTTGGCACCAACGATGCTGACATGAAGACCATTGCGATCGAAAACGGGCTGGACAGCGTTGTATCAAAACCGGTCGAAATGGGCGGCAACCGTATCGACCAGTTGGGAGCAGCGGCAGGCGGGTTGATCATCGCCTTGCAGGCCCTCCTGGAAGAAATGCCAAGGCTGGGTTCACTTCCTCAGTTTGCTGATCTTACCCTACCTCACCCTGGACATTTATCAGTTCTGATACAGGGCTACGGGGCAGTAGGTGCACACACTGCCCGCATATTGAAAGAGCGTATCCCAGACGCGCGTGTGGTCGGGGTGAGTGATATCCAGGGATATCTGTACAGCGAAGAGGGACTGCCGGTAGACAAGCTCTTCCGTATCTGGGAAGAGCGTAATCTCGTCACACGTACCTTTTATAACGAACATCTGCTTACCCCGGTTGGATTGCTGCTGACGGCGAAATATTCAACCGATCCGAATGATCTACTGCGTGAATCAGCGTTCTGCCTGATCCCGGCGGCTCCAGTATCAAATTATCTGGATTCAGATCCTTCTAGCCGTCCATCGATGACGGTAGATCGCATGGGCAAATGGTCTGTGATCATCGAGGGCGCTAATACCTACTCTCCAGACCCGGATCGGAGAGCTGCCCGGGCGCGTACTGAGCGGGAGGTCTACCGCCAGCGCGGCACATTGATTGCCACTGATTACCTGGTCAACTCAGGAGGAGTAATCTTTGCCGCCCAGGAACAGCTGATCAAAACCCCAAACCATCTTCGTATCCCGGCTGAGATGTTTGGGGATCAGACGGCAGTAGAGGCCTGGCTGGTCGACCATGAGCAAGAACTGGCAGAGCTGGCCGAATGCCGCTTGCAGGCTGCAGAGCTTATGCGTGAAGAGGTGATCCGGCGCAACATGCGTGAGCTGATAGAGTTACTGATCTCAGATGCGGACATGTTGCCCTGCGATGCAGCCCAGCGAATCAGCATTCGCCGGATCGCCTCCCATGAGCGAGATCGCAAAGCGGCTGAGATCATGGTATCTATTCCCACTATCCCAGAAACAAGAAACGTACGCCAGGCTGCTGAGCTGTTGGTCGAAGCATGCAGTCCCATTCTTGCTGTCCTGAACGCAGCGGGTGAGTTGGCGGGCGTAGTTACCGAATGGGATATTACCCGCGGCACAGCACAAGGTTCGCCGGATGACCAGCCGCTGTCTGAGATCATGAGCCGCAGCGTTATTTCCGCTGATCCATCGGATAGTATTGTCGAGGTTATCCACAAGCTGGAGCACCACGAGATTTCCGCCATGCCGGTCGTCGAGAACGGCTGTGTGGCAGGCATGATCACCACTGATTTACTGGCTAGGCGATCCTTGCTCAGACTGCTGCAGTCGGAAATCGATTAAATGGATCAGGAATCGATTGCCTGAAAAAGGACCAACTCTTCGCACACAACCTGCCCAAAATGTAGAATGTCGCTCGCGAAGCGGTCGAGTCAGCCTAGTATCGACTGCATCATCCCGGCTACCGCCTGGTAGACCGGATTTTCACTCCCCAGTTCCACCAGCGGTCGCCCGCTGAATTCGTATTCGCTCAACTCCTCGCTCGCTGGTACAACCCCCAACAAGGGAATCCCCAGCGCCTCAATGCGCTTGTGCAGCTCCGCCGGCATCTGCCCACTCAAACGGTTGATGATAAGGTAGACATTCTCAATGCGGATATCCAGCTCGTCCCGAAATCCTGCAATTCGTTCTGCAGCCACGATGCCGCGCTGGGTTGGATCGCTGACGACCAGCAGATGCTGCACATCGCGCGTGGTACGCCGGCTGAGGTGCTCCATGCCGGCCTCATTATCAATAACGACGTAGGCGTAGTTCCGGCTGATGGAATCGACCACCTCACGCAGGTTGTGGTTCACAGCACAGTAGCAGCCTTGACCTTCAGAACGACCCATTGCGATGAGGTCAAACTGCTCTCCTTCTGCCAGTGACGAGCGGATTTGCATATCCAGGTAATCGCGTTTGGAGACCCCGCCGGGCATCGTCCCCATAGCTGCCCCACCCATGAACAGCGATTCCTTCACTTGTGAGAGCATACCCTCACGGATATCCCCTACTGTCCAATCCAAATCTAAGCCGAGCACCATATTTAAATTGCTGCTTGGGTCTGCGTCAATCGCCAGCACCGCACCGGGCTGGCTGTGCACCAGGTATTTGATCACCATCCCCGCGATGGTCGTTTTACCGACCCCACCTTTACCAGCTAATGCAATCGTAATCGTCATCGCAAAATCTCCAATAAATTAACTCACACTACGCTCATTGTCTATCTGGGCTACCAACTCAGCCGCCATTTTTACCGCTGCATTATGCAGCGGAGGGACATGATCATACACCGCGATACCCAACCGGTCAGCCTCCTGGACACCGAGGTCAGCGGTTAAGTATCCAAGTACCGGTATTCCGGGAGTTTCCTTGCTCAAAAACTCGGATTCATCCGCATTACGCACCTTGTTGCCTACCAGCCACAGGCGTGTCAGGCCAATATCGTTGGCAAGTTTCTTGATCTGTGCGGCGGTACCCAGGCTGCGGCGCGTGGGTTCAACCACTACCAGCATAGCATCTACAAAATCTACTGTGGCGCGCCCCAGATGCTCAACACCGGCATACATGTCCAATATTAACACATCATCTTTGCGGAAGAGCAGATGGGTGAACAGCGTCTTGAGCATGGCGCTTTCCGGACAGATGCAGCCCGACCCACCGATGTCCACCGCGCCCATTTCCAGAAGGCGCACACCCCTGTGTATAACGCTGAAACGCTCGGGGATATCATCCACGCGCGGGTTGAGAGTGAAAAAGCCGCCAGTGGTGCCTGGTCTCGCCCCGGTTCGTTCGTAGATCAGGTCATCCATTTCCGATATGGGTACCAGCTTCTCACGCAGCTCGTCTGGAAAACCCAGCGCGCCCGCCAGGCACGGGGATGGATCGGCATCGACTGCCAATACCTGGCGTCCCATATCTGCATAAACCTGTGCCAGTAATGCCGAGAGTGTGGTCTTCCCCACACCCCCTTTTCCGGTGATTGCTAATTTCATATGCACCTGCTGCCTTGAATAATTATCCAGCTATCACATGCTTCTTCTGTTTCACACGTGGGCCTTGCGGAGTATCCTCGATATCATACCCTGCGTCCGATACCTGCTTGCGCAGATTGTCTGCATCTTGCCAGCGTTTTTCTTGGCGTGCAAATTGGCGTTGCTCCACTAAATCGAAAATCTCTGCAGGGATAATTTGCTCCTTTGGCTGCCAATCTGCCAGTCGCAGCCCCAGGACGCGATCAAAGATAAGGATAGTGGCTTTTTTCGTGGCTGGATCTATACCACTTTTCACCAGTTCCCAGGTCACTGCCAGGGCGCGCGGCATGTTGAGGTCATCATTGACCGCCTCGGTGAACTCTTGAACAAACTCCACATCCTCGCGACCGGGTTCGCCCCAATCGTATACGGCTGCGCGCAAGCGATCCAGCGATGTCCCTGCACCATCGACGCTCTCCCAGGTGAAGTTCAGCTTGGTGCGGTAGTTGGCATTCAGGCAGAAGTACCGCCACACCAATGGATCGTACCCCCGATCGACCAGGGTTTGGACGCGCAGGAAATTGCCCACTGATTTGCCCATACGAGCTTCATCTATCTGCAGGAAATAACCGTGCATCCAGAAATTCGCCAGGCGCGTACCATAGCATGCCTCAGTCTGGGCAATCTCATTCGTATGGTGCACGTTGATGTGGTCTTCACCACCGCAGTGAATATCAAAGAATGGTCCCAGGTATTTTGCAGACATGGCAGAGCACTCGATATGCCAACCCGGAAAACCTGTTCCCCAGGGGCTGTCCCACTCCATCTGGCGCCTTTGATCTGGTGAGCTAAATTTCCACAGGGCGAAGTCCGTTAGATGGCGCTTTTCCCCCATCTCGATACGTGCCCCTGCCTGTAAACCTTCGACGTCCAGGCGTCCCAGGTGTCCGTAATCCTCCAGCCTGGCAGTATCGAAGTAGATCCCATCGGATGTCCGGTAGGTATACTCTTTCGCCTCAATGCATTGGATGAAATCGATTTGCTCTTGTATATGGTCTGTCGCTTTGCACCAGATAGTTGGCTCCAGGATATTGAGGCGGTGCATATCAGCGATGAACTCCTCGGTATACAGCCTGGCAATATCCCAGGCGGACATCCCGGTACGGCGCGAGCCTTTTTCCATCCTATCTTCACCCTCATCCGCGTCCGATACAAGATGACCGACATCGGTAATATTCATCACATGCTTTACCCGATAGCCATTAAACTCCAACACCCGCCGCAGAACATCTTCAAAGATATAGGTGCGTAAATTACCAATATGAGCATAATCGTAAACGGTGGGTCCGCAGGTGTACATACCTACCTCCCCACGCTGGATCGGCTCAAATTCTCGCAAGCTGCGTGAAAAAGTGTCAAACAAGAACAGCTTCATTATTAAATAATCCCTGCCCTTCCATCGCTTATCTGAAAGTCGTGGTTATTATAACCGACCTCTGATGGAGGGCCGGGTACTGAAGTCTATTACGGATTAATAAGAGAAGAACTCCTGCAAGCCTCTGAAGCAATTTGAGCTGAGTTTATGACCGACATCATCTTCGCAATAAGTGACCAGCGCCCCGGCTTGTTCCAGCACTTGCGCTGCCTGGCGTGCGCGCACCACCGGTACCAGCTCGTCCTGAGTCCCGTGGGCAACAAAGACCGTTTTGCCAAGCAGCGGACGATTGCGCGCCAGGGCTTCGGCTCCTTCTGGCAGGAATCCAGACAATCCAGCCAGCGACTTGATTTTCTGCGGATGCTGCATTGCCCAGGCGTAGCACAATGCCGCCCCTTGACTGAAACCGACCAACCGTATAGATGACGGGTCTGCCTCAGGAAAATTTTCGGGCGTAAGCAGATCGACGAGACCTTCTACCGCAGGTTGGAATTCGTCTACCCAGGGCCAGCCTCTCGCCCTATGCGGGTGCCAGCCGTATCCGCCCAGGGGAGTCTCATAGATACCGCGCAACGCAACTAACAAGGCATCTTTTGGCATCCGTGAAGCGAAGACCCACATCGCATTCTCGTCGCCAGTCCAACCGTGAAGCAGCAAAATGAGAGCATAGGGTGGTGGACCTGGTGGCACTCTTTGCCGGAGCACCCAATCACCAATAGTACGGTCGATCAATCGAGAACTCATCCTTACTCCTGATTCGCACGCCTGATGATTAAATCTATTATCCAGAGTGCCAGCCCGATCAGCAATAGTGGGACCAAGCCAAACAACATACACAACAAGCCCATTACAGCAGCGCTGCGCCCGTAAATAACATAGATCAATCCGTCGCCAATCAAGAACAGTATCAACAAAAAACCGGCAAACAGCCGGACATTGGTCTGCCTGGCATAACGCCGTAAATCACGACTCATCGCCTATCTCCTGGTTTGCCGCTAAATTCTATTGCCAGGATGCATTCCCGTCAAGAATCAATCATCAGCATCCCATGATACAATCCAGGCGTGGACGACACACCCGGCGATTTAGATTTCTATCCTGAATTTTCCCGAATACAGGCAGAACTTGCGCGCGCCGAAAAAGCCCGTGCGGCTGGAAATGAAGGTCAGGCACGTGTATGTGCACGGCGAGCAGCTGGCATTGCCATTGGTGAATATCTCAAGCTGCGCGGTCTGCCAATTCCAGGTCCAAGCGCCTACGAAAGGCTGAAATATCTATGCGAAATCGATGATGTATCACTTTTGGTCCAAGAGGCAGCACAACACCTGCTGCTGCGCGTTACTCCGGAGTTCACTTTACCGGTTGATGTCGACCTGATTGCTAAAGCCCGTTGGCTGATCGCTGAACTTTACAGTAATTTGCCTATGCCTGGCGAACAAAGCCGGCACATACCCGAGGGCGATACCTCGATCGCTGAGGTCGAGCCAATCAAACCACTCTTTGGGGAAGATATGACGCCAACCTACCAGTTAAAAAAGGACTTGTCCCTGGAGATCCCAGAAATCCCTTCTGACAGCATTGTCAGCCGTACGATCTATTCTGACGAGCAGCTCAAAGCTGTGCTGTTTGGGTTTGCTCAAGGACAGGAGCTTTCAGAACACACAGCCTCAACGCCAGCCATCATACACATACTATCTGGAGAAGTGACGCTTATTCTCGGCGGAGATAAGTCTGACGCGCAAACTGGGACCTGGGTGCATATGCCTGCCCATCTCCCCCACAGCGTGATTGCTAAAACCCCTACAACGATGCTTTTGCTTTTACTTCGTGATCAATAATCCTCTACGATCGGATTGAGATCGCTGCTGGTAATTCTGTTCTCTTCTTGAGTTGCAGGAGCAGTCCGATACCTGCCACGATTGTTACAACCATACGCACACCCATCACAACCGCCAGGGCTGCTCCTAACACGCCGGCTCCCAATATAATGGCAGTTCGCTGCCTTTCGGCACGGATTTCCGCACGAACTGGTTGATACTGATGGACTATCTGGTATCGCAGGCGGCGAATATATTCCGGGCGCGGCTCTACCGGCTGAAGCGCCTCATCCAAGTTGGCCTCCAAAGACCCAAATTGATCGTCCTGCACTTTTCCCCTGTGAATTATCCCCATTAGTTTTGCTCTCATATCGCTCTTCTCTTCCCGTTCCCAGATAACATCGTTACTGAGTAATGTTCGTCGGGGCTCGTTTGTTCTCGAAACCGGTCATACTCATCTCGCAAATTGAGCAAGGTCCTGTGGTACAGGCTCTTCACCGCTCCTTCCGAACGCCCCATAATTCGTCCAATCTCAGCATTCGATAAATGTTCGACAAATTTCAATATCAGTAGCTGCTGACGGTCGGCTGGCAAATAACGAATGACTTTTAACAGCTTTTCCAGCTCTTCGTTCTGTAGCAGCTCAGACTCTGGATGGTCCCCGGTTTGGTGTCCAAACACAAATTCATCCAGTGGTATCTCCCTTCGCCGGCTCTTGTCTCTGTACCAGTTTGCCACCAGGTTGTGAGCAATCCGGTACAACCAAGCCGAGAATGGCAGCCCTCGGTGCCGGTAATTACCGATATGTCGCATCGCCCGGAAAAAGACTCGCGCGGTTAAATCCTCTGCGTCGTCGCTGTTCCCGGTTCGATAATAGATATATGTATAAATGCGAGCAACATAGCGTTCATAAAGAACGCCAAATGCTTCACCATCACCCTCAGAGGCAAGCAACAGGGCGGTTTCGTCAGTAAGCTCTAGCATTATCCTCACCCGTCACAGTGAGGATTTCTACAAGTAGAAACCCCACCGTACTCGGAAAGTTTCATCCGAGTATAACATGAACAAAACTGTAATGTGATGTATAATATTTACACGACGGGGATGACAGGCTTCGACGGGAGAGGTTGGTCCCGGACTGCGAGCCGAGAGGCGCCGACCTCGGTAAATCAGCGCAAAAAACAAGTGCCAACCGCACTAACTACGCTGCTCTGCCTCTCGCTGCATAAGCGAGTATCGGAGTGGCTGGCTCTCTAAAGTAGAGCCACGTCCGCCTGCCCCGCTCTCCAGCCGGAGGCAGGAGCGGGCGTGAGAATGCTGGAGTGCCGCCTGGAACACACCGCTAACCAGGTGAAAGAGGGGCTTTCGGGTCCCAGCGGTAAGTCAGCAGACTGCCTTTGTCGGTCGTGGAGCTTCTGACGATAATGAACGATCGACTATGCTCGTAGACGTTCGAGTATCGCTTCTTTCGGACTCGGGTTCGAATCCCGACATCTCCACTAAAATGATAAAGAGAGATTACATCCGTGGTCCCTCTTTATCATTTTTAATGTTTACACACAATCAGCCCTTTTAGGTAGGACCCTTCGGGAAAGCTCAATAACACCGGATGGTCTGGTGCCTGGAATAGCCTTTCCAATATCTGCGCATCCACACCCGCATCCTGAGCGGCTGCAAATATGATGCGCTGGAAAAGCTCGGCATCTATGCTCCCCGAACATGAAAAAGTGACCAGGATACCGGCGGGTCGCAGCAGCTTTAACGCCAGAAGGTTAATATCCTTGTATCCTCGTGCAGCCTTCTCAACCTGAGATGCGCTGCTGGCAAATTTGGGCGGATCAAGCACGACCAGATCAAAACTTCTACCCATATCACGAAAGCGCCGTAAGACGTGGAATACATCTCCTTCCAAGAACTCGACCTGATCCTGGGGAAATTCATTCAGTTTACAATTCTCGCGCGCCAAACCCAAAGCAGCTGCTGAGGCATCCACTGCAAGAACGGAGTTAGCCCGGCCCGCCAGAGCCGATACAGTAAAGCCTCCGGTATAGCAAAAACAATCCAGCACATCTTTCCCAGCTGATAGCTGACGGAGGCGCCACCGGTTGACCCTCTGGTCGAGATAGAAACCGGTCTTATGCCCCCCCTGAATGTCTACCCAGTAGTCCAGCCCATTTTCTTGGATGCGCAGGCGTGCTGGAACAACCTCGCCATGCAGCGTACCACAGCGCTCCGGCAATTTCTCCAAGTCGCGGACATCTGCATCGGATCGTTCATAAATCCCCTGTACAGGTAAAAGCTCAGCCAGGAGGCTCGCGATCGTCATCCGCCAATATTCAATCCCACTCGAAAGAGCCTGAATTACCAGCCAATCCCCATACCTATCAACGATCAAACCTGGCAGCCGGTCGGATTCGGCGTGCACCAAACGGGAGGCCCCTGAACCTTTCCAACCTGGAATCATCTCCCTTAACTCAATTGCCCGACGAAGCCTGCCGCGGAAGAAATCCTCGTTGATCGGCTCGTTCTCGTCCCAGGTCCAGACGCGGGCCTGAATCTGCGAGTATGGGCTGTAGGCGCCGCGTGCGAGAAAATGATTATCCAGGGTGAGCAGATCTACCGTCGAGCCCTGTTCTGGGTCCCCAACAACATCCGCCACCCCCCCCGAGAAGACCCAGGGATGGTGGCGAAGCAGCGACTTCTCCCGACCAGGTTTGATAATTAATGCCGGGTGCAAATTTCCCTCGTTATGGTTAATTGGTGTAGATCAGCTCACAATACCTATTTTCTTACCGGCATCATAAATGACATCCATTGCGTGTTCGATTTCGTCAGGCTCATGCGCTGCGGTGACGGTAGCACGTAATCGAGCAAGACCTGGAGGCACTGCTGGAGATACCACCGGAAGCACAAAGGTATCTTCGTGTTGTGCCATGGCCGTCATGGAGAAAGCAAGCTCATCTGTGCCGCACACGACGGGCACAATCGCCGTCTCGGTGAGCAACGTATCGAAGCCGCGCTCTTTCAATCCATTGATGAACTGGTGGGTGTTGAGGTTGAGCTTCTCGACCCGCCACGGTTCCTCGAGAATGATCTCGAAAGCCGCCTTCGCTGCTGCTGCCTGGGCAGGTGGCAGCGCAGCAGAAAATATATACGCTCTGCTGGTATGCCTTAGATATTCGATCAAATCTTTTTTCCCGGCTATATAGCCCCCTACCGATGGGATCGTCTTACTCAAGGTACCCATCTTGATATCGATGCTGCCTGGCATGTTATAGTGTTCTTCGATACCCCGCCCAGTTTTACCCAGCACCCCAAGCGAATGAGCCTCGTCGATCATCAGCCAGGCATTATAGCGGCGGCACAGGTCAACCATCTTCGGGAAATCGATGAGATCCCCATCCATGCTGAAGACCGCGTCGGCAATAACCAGCTTTGCGGCTCCAGACTCAACTTGCTGCAAGCGCTGCTCCAGTGATTCCATATCGTTATGTCGGAAACGCAGGAACTTCGCACCCGACATCATGCAGCCATCGACAATGCTGGCGTGGTTAAGTTTATCGGAGATTACGTAATCGCCGCGCCCAACCAATGTCGAGACCACCGTAAGGTTGGTGACATACCCCGAAGTGTAGGTGACAGCAGCTTCCGCTTGCTTGAACTCAGCAATTTTCTGCTCCAATTCCTCGTGAAGCTTGAGCGTGCCCGCCAGAGTACGTACTCCATGCGTACCAGTCCCATATTGGTCGATAGCCGCGTGTGCGGCAGCATTGATTTTCGGGTGCCCCACCAATCCAAGATAACTGTAGGAAGCGTACATCCCCATCTCGCGCCCATTGACCAAGACGCGAGATCCGCCGCGCAGCTCAGTGATGGGCTGGTTGTAAAAATACAAATCCATCTCCTTCAGCCCCTGCACGCGTGCGTTCATCGCTCGAATGCGTTCGGTAATCGAATCTTCGATCATTTCCAATTCCATGGTAATCTCCTGTTGGTGGTCTTTACCAGATCATCTCTTGCTAACCAGACGGACTCTATTCACCAGCAAGGCTCTGCAGTCCACTCTCATCCAGTATGGGAATCCCCAATGAGCGGGCCTTGTCAAGCTTTGAGCCTGGATTTTCACCCAATACCAGATAGCTGGTCTTCTTACTCACCGAATCGCCGACCTTGCCGCCGCGTGATTCAATAAATTCCTTTACACTCTCGCGGGTATAGTTCGCTAAGGTCCCGGTTACCACAAAAGTGAGGCCATTAAAGACTCCTGGGGATTTTGATGCGCCAGAGGCAGCGGTTCCTATAGGCCAGACGCCAGCTGTATGCAGTTTCTCCAATACCCGGCGATTACCTGGACGGTTGAACCAATCTACAATCGCCTGGGCGGTGTTGAGTCCAATCCCCTCAACTTGCTGGAGATCTTCCAGGGTGGCGGAGGCAAGATAATCCATATTTGAATAATTACGGGCCAGATCTGCAGCCATTACCTCCCCTACACCGTGGATGCCCAATGCAGTGATGAGACGGGTGAGCGAACGCTGCCGTGACAGATCAATTGCAGCCAGTAAATTATCAGCCTTTTTTTCAGCAAAGCCTTCCAGCCCTAGTAAATCTTCACGCCGGAGTGTGTACAGGTCTGCGACATCATTCACAAGACCTGCCTCCACCAGCTGCTCGACGATCTTGATCCCCAAACCGATGATATCCATCGCGCCGCGCGAGACAAAATGCTCCAGGTTGCGGATCAGCTGGGCCGGGCAGGCGCTGTTGACGCAGTACCAGGCGACCTCGCCTTCAAGGTGTTCGACAGTCTGGTTGCACACAGGGCAGGCAGAGGGTGGCGTGAATGGTCTTTCAGCTCCTGTTCTGGCAGCGATAACAGGTCCAATCACGTAAGGTATCACGTCGCCTGCGCGCTTAACCGCCACGCGGTCGCCAATGCGGATATCTTTCTCAGCGATATAGTCAAAGTTGTGCAGTGTTGCCTGTTTGACGATCACTCCCCCAATATTTACGGGCGATAGGATTGCATATGGAGTGAGCACCCCGGTTCGTCCTACATTGACACCGATATCCATCAGCTGGGTTGTAACTTCCTGGGCAGGGAATTTATAGGCAATCGAGCCGCGCGGGTCTTTGCCGACGAAGCCCAGATCGGCTGCTAGAGAAAGGTCATTTATCTTAATCACGGCTCCATCCGCCTCGTAAGCAAGCTGTCCGCGCCGTGAAACGAGATCTTTATAAACAGCAATTGTCGACACCAGATCAGTACAGAATAAGGCTTCCACAACCGGAAATCCCAATTCCCTTAAGTATGCAAGGGTCTCTTGTTCAGTTCCAAACGTCGATCTATTGGTGCCATTTTGAGCCACAATTGCATAGGTCAGAAGGGTGAGTGGACGTGTAGCCGTCAAACCAGGATCAAGCTGGCGCAGTGACCCGGCAGCCGTATTCCGTGGGTTAAGGTACGTCTTTTGACCTGCCTCTTCCAGACGGCGATTGAGCAGCTCAAAATCTTTGACATTTATGTATACTTCACCGCGTACAACCAATGATCCTGGCGCTGGCGGTCCATTAGATGAAACCGGAATTTTAAGCGGCAGAGAGCGGATCGTCCGTAAATTTGTGGTAATATCTTCGCCAACGATGCCATCTCCGCGAGTGGCCCCCATCGAGAAAACCCCATTCGTATAGTGCAGCACCACTGTCAGCCCGTCGATCTTCGGCTCGACAACATATTTCGTTTCTGCAACCCGATCATCCAGACGAAGAATCCGCTCGTACCAGGCACGCAAATCAACTTCAGAAAAGGCATTCGCCAGGCTGAGGATAGGGGCAGGATGGTTTACCTTGGTGAATTTATCGATCAGCGCAGCCCCGGCCCGTTGAGAAGGCGAATCCGGGGTGATCCAGTCCGGGTGCTGAGATTCGATCTGGTTGTGTTCGATAACGAGCTGGTCATACTCGAAATCGCTGATCAGCGGGTCATCAAGGACATGGTAGCGATAATTGTGATAATTAATTTCACGGCGAAGCTGCTCCAGCCGTGAATGCAACTCGGAAGTCTCTTTTTGGGTATCCATGGTTGGTTATTATAGCTGATAAAAATGATCGTATTACCCGATCCTGTCCCTTAGTTGATCTCTCCACCGCCAAGGATAGAGGTAGGGTTCGAGTTAATTGAAACACTGCGCGGCTGCGGTGTCCAGGCAAATCTCGCAGCCATTAGAAGGATCAGTGTGATCCAGACCAGATCAGCCAGCAGCAGATGCAGTAATTGCATCCACCACGGTGCCAGCAGAAGCACATTGATAAAACCAGCCAGCAGTTGGACGATGACCAGGCCAACCAACATACGAGCAAATCGCTTTGCGTCGCCCGTGGAGGCCTGGTATGCGATCAATCCTGCCAGGACAGCCAGGTAAAGGCCAACAATGATAGAGATCATTGGGTGTAAAATGCGCAAACGGATCAAGAAATGAGCAGTAGAGGAAAAATCCTGTCGGATTCCCTCAGCGATTGATTGGACAGGGAACAATGTATCGCCCAACGCCGCCAGGGCCCCACTGGCGCCAATCAACAGTGCGCCTGCGGTACCCAATGCCAACATCCACCCATCCATGCCGGATCCACGCAGCTGGATGCGCTTTCCGCCGGAAGCCCACCACCCTGTCAGCGCCAATGACGCAAGCAACAAAAAGGTATTCAGCAGGTGGATCACAATCGAGATAGCCCTGCCTGTCGAGGTGTCATCTGCGGTCCACCGGAATAACACCAATCCAGCACCAACCAGGGCCTCGGTGATGGTGAAAAGCAATGACAGCCCAGCTCCCAGGCGAACTGCGTGCCCGGCGGGATAAGCACGGAAAGCCCAGATAAATAACCAGATCACCAGCAGCAGGGATAAACCACTGCTCATTCGATGGGTGAATTCGATAATCGTCTCGATCTGCGGGGCACGCGGGATCACTTCCCCATTGCACAAAGGCCAGTGGCTGCCACACCCGGCTCCAGAGCCAGTAGCACGCACATAAGCCCCAAACAAGATAACCCCCAGGTTATAGACCAAAACCCCCCAGGTAAATCGTCGAAAACGGGCATTTTGCATCAGTCTCACCCCAATTGATCGCCTATTCGTATTAAATTATCTTGAATACAACAGCCTCTTCAAGTGTATTTCGACATGTTCGCAGCAGTGTACCACGAACTATAACGAATCTCAAATGAAATTCATGTTCGACGGAGATTATAATGGGCTAGACCATAAGATCACCGTTGTTGGTCGGTAAATGCTGTAAAACTGAATGCCGTCTTCGACGATATTCCAAGACAAGGAGCCTAACAATAATGCCCGAAGCCAAGTTCAAGATCTACGGGACCAATTGGTGTGGGGACTGCCTACGCGTCCGGCGATTTTTAGATCAGAAGGGTGTCGCCTACGATTTTATAAATATCGATTTGGATAAAAGCGGAGAACAGCTTGTCCTGGCGACCAACCGGGGGATGCGCAGTGTGCCCACCATCGTCTTTGATGACGGCTCAATCCTGGTGGAACCGTCAACTACGGCTCTTGCTCAGAAACTGGGCGTACCTGCGTAGATATTCGTAAATTCACCTAACTCCATTATCAAACATCAGGGCTGCTTTGCCACCGATGAACGGCTGTGCAGGTAGCCATGCATGAAATCCTCACCAATCCCCTGATTGGATCTCAAAACTGCCAGCATGCTTTAATCGTGCTGACAATTAA